>CAZWOV010000440.1:0-2685 GCA_964635645.1 uncultured Planctomycetaceae bacterium
CTTTTCCATTTTCAAATACTTTTCCAAGATCACTCATGAATATCCTCCCCTCTATATTTTGCAATTGCCGCGCAATCTTTATCGCCGCGGCCGGAAACAGTAACGACAACGATTTCGTCTTTACTCATTGCCGAAGCCATCTTCACGGCGTGAGCGACAGCGTGCGCCGACTCAATCGCCGGAATAATCCCCTCTGTTTTTGACAAAAACTCAAACGCTTCAACCGCTTCATCGTCGGTAACCGGGACGTATTCCGCTCTTCCAATGTCATTCAAAAAAGCATGTTCCGGCCCGACGCCAGGATAATCAAGTCCTGCTGAGATCGAATAAACGGGAGCAATCTGTCCATATTCATCCTGACAGAACATCGATTTCATTCCATGAAAGATTCCAACTCTTCCGGCATTAACGGACGCCGCGGTTTCCAAGGAATCAATACCTCTTCCAGCCGCTTCGCATCCAATCAGTTTAACCTGTTTGTCATTGATAAAATGAAAGAAACTTCCAATCGCATTTGAACCTCCCCCCACGCATGCGACAACCGCGTCCGGCAATCTACCTTCCATTTCAAGGAGCTGTTCCTTGATTTCTTTTGAGATAACCGCCTGAAAATCACGGACTATCGTCGGAAAAGGATGCGGCCCCATAACGGAACCAAGGCAATAATGCGTATCTCCAATACGGGAACACCATGCCCTCAACGCTTCAGAAACCGCGTCCTTAAGAGTCGCGGAGCCTATTGTCACAGGAAACACGTCGGCGCCGAGCAATTTCATTCGATAAAGATTCAGAGCCTGGCGTTTCATGTCTTCTTCTCCCATGAACACAACGCATTCCATATCCATCATCGCGGCGACGGTTGCCGTCGCAACGCCGTGCTGCCCGGCGCCGGTTTCAGCAATAAGTCGTTTTTTCCCCATTTTTTTTGCAAGAAGGGCCTGGCCAATCGCATTGTTAATCTTATGCGAACCGGTATGATTTAAATCTTCACGTTTCAGATAAATCTTTGCGCCTCCAAGCGCTTCCGTCAGTTTTTTCGCATAATACAGACGCGAAGGACGGCCGGCGTAATCGTGCAAAAGTTCCCCCAGCTCGCGTACAAAATCAGGATCATTCCGAAAATACTCATACGCCTTCTCAAGTTCAATAACGGCGCTCATCAGGATTTCTGGAATATATTGTCCTCCATAAAGACCAAATCTTCCTTTTTTCATAAAATTATTCCTTTCCGACAGCTTAACAAACGCAGTCGCTTTAATTAAATCCTTTACTCCATCCGTTTCAAGGGAAGAGTCTGCGTCCATCCCAAACGGTTTCAATCTACCAACCGGTTCTCCGACAAGTACGGAGTCAATCCTGAAATCGCGTCGTTTCGCCGCTTCTCCCGACTCCGGAATCCCGCTTTCGGCAACAAGCGCAAATCGCCCGATTTCCTCTCATTCTCAAACAGGCAAACTCCAACTTCGGGGCAAATCCAGGAAGATACATCGCCCCCATTTTTCGCTTTTTAATATAGATTCCAATAAAAGTACAGACGTCGGGTAAAATTTCACAACAGACGGGGAAAGCGTCGCGCTTCCCCTCCGCGACCGTTTTTTTACCGTTTCCAGATCAGGCAAAAGATGCATAAAAAAAGCCTCCTGTAAAATGATAAAAACTCTTCCGACCCTGTCAAAAGAGTTTTTACCATAAACAAAAGGCATATTATCCCTGACAGAATCATAAAACAACTCTATCAAGGACGAATAAACACAAACGCATACGCGCGTATTTTACCCGCGGTGCCACCTTGATTCACAGCCGCGACAGCCGTGCGCTCGACAGGATACCAACATATCCCCGGCAACTGACGTATGCCTTCACGTCGCAGAATACTCAATTCAGAAATAATCTAAATTTTTGACTGCGCCCTCAGCGGTCCATTTGCTGGTCTGGGGCTGTCCGGCTCTCACCATCCCGAACTCTCTGTGAAGTCATAGCCAACTTTATCTCCGCCTCAACGGTTTTATTTATAGCTATTAATATATCCGGTATCTTATTTTTGTCAAGCGCCTCTTAACAAAATATTTTCAAGAAATAAAAAAAGCCGGTCAAAAAACAGACCAGCTTAAATACACCCTACAGGGTTCGAACCTGTAACCTTCGGTTCCGTAGACCGATACTCTATCCAATTGAGCTAAGGGTGCTTCTGAATCTCTACTCGCCAAAGAGTAAATACAGAAAACGAAAAGTATCAAATATAAAATCTGAAATCCAAACAATTTCAGTTAAATACACCCTACAGGGTTCGAACCTGTAACCTTCGGTTCCGTAGACCGATACTCTATCCAATTGAGCTAAGGGTGCATTCGTTTTTAAGAGCGACACGGCAATTCATAAACCGCATTCCCTCAAAAGAATAAAAGAATTATAGCGCTTTCGGCAATGTTTTCAAGGGGGGGCGTCCGTTTTTTTAAAGAAAAAATCCATCGTTCAAAAACGCTCTGATATTTTCAAAGGTTTCAATCCGATTTGGAACCTCCGAATGATTTCCTCTCAGTTTTTTCCATGCTTTTTGTCCATCCAGACGCGTCGTTGAAATCGGCAGTACCGCGTCGCTTTCTTCGCCATAAAAATCCTGTCCCTCGTCGAATCCGGCAATAACTCCAAAACAGCATTTTGGAATACCAAACTTTTCCTTCATTT
>CAZWOV010000441.1:0-2678 GCA_964635645.1 uncultured Planctomycetaceae bacterium
CTTTCTGACCCATGTCCAGAGCAGACGCAGAAATCCCAGCGTGTGCCAGCGATCGCCGCTGTTGGCGGGTTCGTTGAAGAGGTCCCAGACCAGAATACGCGGATCCTCGCGGAATTCCGTCGTCATTTCCATGACGTAATCTTCCATGAGTCCCCAATTTTCTGGTTTGTGCATGATTTCCGTCTTTCCTGGAGTCTGCCGCCATTCGCCGTTGTGCGTGAACGGTTTGGGACCGGGTTGAGGACCAAGGACGCTCGGCTCTTTTCCGCCGTTGGTAAAGAAAGTCCAGATTACGCGGAGAGAGCGCTTTTCGCAAATGTCGAGGAACGTTTTTATGTTGGAAACGAACGCCTCTTTCTGTTCGCGCCAGAGCAGGTGGTGCATGAAAACGCGAATCGTGTTCATACTCGTCTTTTCCGCCAGTTCCAGTTCCGCGTCGATAATTTTCGCGTTAAACGTTTCGCGCTGCCACATTTCCAGCTGATTAATCGCATAGGTCGGAACGTAGTTGCAGCCGAGTATCCAGGGCTGCGCGGCTCCCCACTGTCGGGCTTTTTCGGCGGTCCAGCGCCCGTTCGGTTCAAAATTATCCGTAGTGATTCCGCGCGGCGTTTCTGCAGAAACAATATCGGGAAGACCGGCGGAAGCGGTCAGAGCGGCGGCGCCGAATGCCGACGTCTGGAAAAATTTACGTCGATTCATGGTTTTCTCCAAAATACTAAGGTAGGAATTTTGACGGCAGAGAAATTCTGCCGACGTCTCTGGTAATTCTAACGGAATTCATGCCGTTTGGCAAGGGGGGGGAAGTTTTTTTTAGATTTTAAAGGGAAAGAAGCCGTTTCCGAAGATACGGTTTGTTTGAATCGGAAGCGGCTGAAAAATCTTTGCTAATTAGCATATTTTGACGTCGTCGGTACGTTTTGACTGGAATTTTTTTATTTTTTTGCGTTTTTTAAGTTGACAAAGAGGTTTGACGAATTAGAATAAGAAAAGTTTATTTGGGAAAGAAAGGGGAATGGCGAGACGAAGAAGGAATCGCCTCCGTTATTTCAGGAGTTTTTTATGAAACGTAACCGCAACGTATTGATTTCAGCCGTTTTGTGTTCGCTTGCGTGGAGCGGAAATACCGCGTTCGGCGACGCCGTTTACGAGACGGCACCCGGATGGAACGGAACGCAGAGTATTGCCGTCGGCGAGACTGTGGAGTTTAAAAACTGTCTTTTTGGACAGACTGAGGATCTGACGGTGGACGTGGATGGAAAACTGATTCTGAATCTTTCCTCCGGTTCCGGTCCGGCTCTTTCGACGGGAGCCTCAAAGCGGGTAACGCTTACCGGCGGCGGCGTTGTCGTGAAGGACGGAACGGACTCGCTTTATTCTGCCGGCGGAGACTATGAAGTGACCGTTGCGATGGACGCCGGAGGTTTGATTGATATTCAGAACGGCGAGTTGGTTAACGGGCACTATCAGAAGCAGAATTGGACCGGGAATCAGGGGGACATTAACATCGGCGCGAACGGCGCTCTTCATCTCTGGGACGGCGGCAATATTCAGTGCGCCAAACTCACCGGGACGGGAAAGGTCATGACGCGGGCAGATCAAAACTACAAAAGTACGCAGTTGATCGTCGGCGTGAATAACGAATCTTCAACTTTCGACGGAAAATTTACCGAACATGCGGCTCTCAAGAAAATCGGCTCCGGCGTCCTGACGCTGACGGGCGCAAATACGCAGACCGGCAGGGACGCTGTTCCCGCTGTTGTTATTTCCGAGGGGACGCTCGTTCTTTCCGGTAAAGGGACTCTTGCGGGCGGCGGGACCGTTCAGGTTGACGAAGGCGGGACGCTTTCCATCAGCAAGTCGGAAGACTACTATTTCAACGGCGTCTTGAAGGGGGCTGGAAATATTGAAATCAATGATAAAGCGGTCGGGTTCGCTACGGCGACGGATTTTACCGGTACAATTACGTTAAACAACGCCGCGTTGCGCAATAGCGGGACCGACACGATCTACAATGCGAACATCGTTCTCAACGGTTCGAGCGGTTTCAGGGCCGGCTGGGCAAATAAATCCATGACGGTAAACGGAAAAGTTTCCAACGGGTCGTCGAATACGCTTAATATCTTCAGCGATAGTAATGTGGACGATAAAGCCTCCTGGGTGATTCTGACGAATCCTGAAAATTCGCATACGAATACGAAAGTGGATCATTATCTCCGTATTACCGATTCCGGAGCTCTGGGAACGGGGACCGTTACGGTCAGTAAACTTCTGGACCTGAACGGGTGCGATTTTGACGACGCCCGTCTCGCCGGTTCCGGTATCGTGACGAATCTGAATTCATCGGCTCTTTCGACCGTCGCGTTCTCGGCTGTTCCGTCGAATACGTATCAGGGAAATATCAAGCTGGTATTTAACGGCGTATCGGGGGCTGATTTGACGGTTTCCATCAACAATTCCCATACGGGCGGGACGGACTTAACAAACTGCATGATCCGGTACGGCGCGAATCTTTTCGGCTCCGGGACCATTACGCTTAATAATGGAATAATTTTCAATAACAATAACAGCCCCAACGTCGGAAATTCCATAGTTCTTGGAGCGTCCGGCGGCGGACTCCGCGTCGGGTGGAGTTCGGCGGGGCGCGTCCTGACGATATCCGGCGATATTTCGGGCGA
>CAZWOV010000442.1:0-2671 GCA_964635645.1 uncultured Planctomycetaceae bacterium
TGGGGCGCGCCAGAAATTCGGCGCCATTGGGACGGAAAGAATCTCGGAACCGTTCTTTTTCCAGGAAACAAGATTTCCTGATTTTTTGCAGAACGTGAATTCAACACCGTTTGCGGCGAGTTGGAATGTTTCGGCCGTTTCAATCGTTTTTGCCGTTGCGTCAACCTCGAAAGCCGGTCCTCCGAAGTCGCGGACCTTGAACTGGTCCCACGCCATGACGGTTCCGGCTTTCGCGAACGGCGCGTCGTTTGCCAGGACGTACTCGAACGTCACGTAACGCGCCTTACGGATTACGGCGGAAAGATCAATCGAAATTTCCGCGCTTTCTCCCGCTTTCAGATTGGGAAGCGGAATAAAGGTCGGTTCAGCCAGATTGGTTGTTCGCCAACGCAGTTTAAAGCCGGATAAATCGTTGAAATCGTGGCGATTTTCAATACTTACGGTCAGTTTGTTATTTTCAAGAGAGACAAAACGTGTTTTAATCGGTTGCTGGCAGAATTTGATATGTCCCATGGCCGGGTGAGGCGTTCTGTCGGAAGAAATGATCCCGTTGCAGCAGAAGTTGTCGTCGGTGGGAACTCCCTCGTAGCCGAAGTCGCCGCCGTATGCAAGAAATGCTTTGCGGGCGTCCTTTTCATTGGAAGGGATGAATTTCGGCATGGGCAGTTTCCCGTCGGCCGGAACGGCGCAACGCAGACTCTGATCGACCCAATCCCAAATGTATCCGCCCTGAAAATGTTTGATATTTTTGTCGTAGATTGCGTCCCAGAAGTGGTCGAAGTTTCCCGTTGAGTTTCCCATTGCATGAGCGTATTCGCAGAGAATGAGAGGTTTCGTCTGCGTTTTGGAACCGTATTCCACGCAGTAATTCGGATGCGGATACATCGGGCAGTGAATGTCGGAATTGGGACCGCCTTCCGCGCGTTCGTAGTGGAGCGGGCGCGTGTTGTCGCGGTTTCTAACGTATTTTGCGGTTTCGGTAAAGTTGATTCCGTCTCCCGCTTCGTTGCCCATGGACCAGACGATAATGCTGGGATGATTTTTGAACGATTCTACGTTGTTGCGGTTGCGGTCAATGTGGGCGTCCATCCAGACGGGATCTTTTGCGAGCGATTTTTCGCCGTATCCCATGCCGTGCGACTCAACGTTGGCTTCCGCCGTGACGAAAAGTCCGTATTCGTCGCAGAGATCGTACCAGACCGGATCGTCCGGGTAATGACAGGTGCGGACTGCGTTGAAGTTGTTCTGTTTCATCAGAATAATATCCTGAATCATCGATTCGCGCGTGACGGCGTGCGCGGTGATGGGATCGTGCTCGTGACGATTGACGCCGCGAATGACGACCGGGACGCCGTTAATCAGCAACTGCCCGTTTTTGATTTCGGAGGAACGGAAGCCGACTTTAATCGCAGTAACCTGAAGCGTTTTTCCTTCTTCGTCGAGAAGCTTGACGACCATGGGGTAGAGTTTGGGAGATTCCGCCGTCCATTTTTCAGGAGCTTTGACGGGAATTTTGATAGCGGCGGCGCTTTCGTCGGTTACGTTCAGAAGTTCAGTTTTTCCCTTCAGGTTCAAGTTTCCGAGAAGCTCTACTTCCGCCTGGACGCGAGCGGCGCCGACAAGCGACTGAATGTTGAATTCGACCAGCAGATCGGCATTTTCATAATTGGCGTCCAACAGGGTTTTCGCCCAGAAGTCGCGAATACGGATTTTAGGTTCGGCAACAAGATGAACGCTGCGGAAAATTCCGGACAGGCGCCAGAAGTCCTGACATTCAAGGTAGGAACCGTCGGAGTAACGGTAAACTTCAACCGCCAGGACGTTTCGACCGGATTTCACGTATTTTGTGATATCGAATTCGGCAACCGTTCGGCTGTCTTCCGTGAAACCAACTTTTTCTCCATTGACCCAAACGTAGGCGGCGGAACCGACTCCGTCGAAACGGATAAAGATTTCGCGTCCGTCCCAGTTTTCGGGCATTTCGAAATCCGTGCGATATGATCCGACCGGATTGTAGTCGGCGGGAACAAAGGGCGGGTTGGGCTTGAATGGGTAGGGAATATTGGTGTAGATTGGATAATCGTATCCCTGAACCTGCCAGTTTCCGGGAACCTGAATGTTATCCCAGTTGGTTACGTCGAAATCCGTTTTGAAAAAATCAACGGGACGTTCCGAGGGATTTTTGGCGAAGTGAAATTTCCACTGTCCGTCGATCGTTTTCACGAACGGCGAGTTTTTTTTGCAGAAAGTCAGAGCCTGCTCCTGATTGGCGTAGGAATAAAAAACTGCGCGGGCGGGTTCTTTATTGATTCGGAAAACTTTGGGATTTTCCCAATCGGGAGTCTGAGCCGAACCCGGCAGCGTCAGCAAACCAAGCAGAAGCGCGGTCAACGAGGAAATGATTGTTTTATGCATGGTAAAACTTTCTTGAGCTAAAACATATCAATGAAAACCGGACGGAGGGCGTTTCGCGAGAGAACACTGCCTGAAAATCGATCGAAAGACCCTCCGAAACAAAATTATTCGTCACTCAATTATACACGGTTAAAGTAAAATAAAAACGGGGGGCGGATAATTTTCGGGAGATTTTTTGGAAAAAGATATTGGATTTTTATTTTGTCCCCTTTCCAAAAAAATGATATGAAGTATAATGGCCGGAACGTTGGGCAGG
>CAZWOV010000443.1:0-2666 GCA_964635645.1 uncultured Planctomycetaceae bacterium
CGTCTTTTTTTGAAGTTCGCTCGGAATCATTCCCAGAATGGAACGCGCGTCGAGACCGCCGGAAAGCGAGATTCCCAAAGCGGCAGAATCCGCGTCGCCGTCAACGAGCATTCCATCGGTTTGCCGAAGGATGGAATTTCGAATCGCTTCAATCGTTTAATCCAGCGTAGTTTCCGTTCCGTAGTTCGGGAAGGTGAAATAACGATCTTTAACGAGCGTTTTGGAAACGGAGTCCCACGTATAGAATCCAGCGGGAGGAAGGAGTTCCACTCCCGAAACGCTTGTTCGCGAATGGAAATACTGTCCCCAGGTGAAAAAATCCACGAGGGCTTCGCTGTTCAGAGTCCGCTTTACGTCTGGATGCTGAAGCAGCGTTTTGATTTGAGGCGCAAAAAGAAAACCGTCCGCCGTCTGCGTCCAGTAAAGCGGTCTGGTGGCGAACTGGTCGCAGAAAAGCGTTAGCTTTTGGGTTTTTTCGTCCCAAAGAGCCGCTTGAAATCGCCCGTCGATTCCAGTTAGAAAATCCCGTCCTCCGGATTCCAGCCCGTCCAGCAAATAATTCGCGGCGTCGGAAGGCGAATTTCCGGGAGCGTTGAAGAGTTCTCCATAAAAAATCAGCGTTTGATTAGCGCGAACGACGCAGATTCCCCGATCTTTCAGGCCGCAAGCGGCAAAATTTCCGGAGGTATTGGTTTCATACCATGGGAAAAGTTTTGCGAAGCGCAGCATTTTCGGAAAGATTTCAGACGAACGAGGGGCGACGAGGCCCAGAATTCCTGCCATTTGTTTTTTCCTTCAAATGAAAAGTATTCGGAGACGGCGAAACGACGAATTTCATATATTTGAAGAAACGGAATCCTATTTCAGATTCAGCACGTCAAACATATCGTAACGTCCGGGTTCTTTTCCCTGAAGAAAACGCGCGGCCGCGTACGCTCCTTTTGCGTAGCCGTCGCGGGAGGAACAACGGACGGTTACTTCCAGCGTTTCGCCCATCATGCCGAAAACGGCGGTATGCTCTCCCGGATTGTCTCCGGTGCGAATAGCATGGTAAGCGATTTCATTGTGCGGACGTTCGCCGACAATTCCTTCCCGTCCATGACGGAAAGAGGAGATGTTCATTTCTTTTGCGACCAGTTCGCCGATTTTCAGAGCGGTTCCGCTGGGAGAATCTTTTTTGAATCGATGATGACGTTCAAGGATTTCCACGTCCGCGTCGTGTTCCGCCAGAGCTCGCGCCGCAATTTGCGCCAATTTCATGCAAACGTTCACGCCCATGCTCATGTTGGGGGCGAAAACGATCGGGATTACTTTTGCCGCTTCGTCGATTTGAGCGATTTGTTCCGCGGAAAGTCCCGTAGTGGCGATGACCGCTGGTATTTTGCGCTCTACGCAAATTTTGAGCATCTGTTCCATACCGGCCGGTTGCGAGAAGTCAATGACGGCGTCGGGAATAATATCCGTTGGAAGCTCGGAGGAGAGGGGAACGCCGATTGCGTCAATTCCGGCGTTTTGTCCTGCGTCGGAGCCAATTTTTGGATGAGACGCGCAATCGACCGCCGCGACGATTTGGCAGTCTGGTTCGGCTGTTCCGCAAACGATCAATCGCTGCCCCATTCGTCCGGCCGCTCCGTTAAGTGCAATTTTCATATCTGGTTTTCCTTAAATTTTCTGTTAATTTAATGTTAATTCGAAATTGAACAACGCGATCGTTTTGCGTCCGTTCGAATTTGTTGATTTTTTTCTGTTTGCGCCTTGGGGCGTTTTTCATTCCCCCATTTTTGGGTTCGTGGCGTTTTTCATTATCTCGTTTTTGGGTTCGCGGCGTTTTTCGCTACTCCGTTTGGGTTCAGGCATTTTTATTTACGCCAGGTCGCGGTCTTCGAAGAGAATCAGTGCGAAGAAAAGGGCGACGAGCGAATATAGAAAACAGTAAGCGGCGGCGCCCAGCAGGTATGCCGTCGTAACGGTCGCGCCTCCTCCGACGGTTGTTTCAAGGCTGAAATAACTTAACACGGGCAAAATGGCCGATAGGAGATTTCCGACGAAACCCACGATTTGAAATTGCCCTATCGACGATTTTACCATGAGCGGGATCAGGTGTCCCAGCGCGTAAATCGTCGTGCACAGGGTGAGGTTGGGGACCATGGGGAGCCGAGTGGAAAGAGCGACGGTGACGGCGGTCATCATCACGATTTCCATGAAAGAAAGAGCCAGACCGGGTACGGTTGTTTCCATCGATTCGACGCAGGCCGCGGGTTCCGGTTCCTGAAGACACTGCTCGCGGGCGTCGTGGACCACTTTCATTGCGCATGTCGGCATGAAAACGGAACTGAGAGCAATGAAAAAGATTGAGACTCCGAGAATGATCCCCAGGAATTTTCCGATAAGGAGCTGGCGGCGGCTAATCGGTTTTGAAAGCAGCGTTAAGGCCGTTTTTTCTTCAATTTCTTCCGAAATTGCCGTTCCGGCGGACCAGACCGCCAAAAGAATTCCAAGGACTTTGATAACCGTCAGGCCCTGGGATTTCATGATTTTAACGTCTTCTCCCAACGTATTATAGGGTATCCATGGAAAGAGAAGAATTGCCAAAATACCGAAAATCATTAAAATTGTGAAAATCGGCTGTTTCATTACGCTTCGCGCGGTATTTCCCGCGATAGCCG
>CAZWOV010000444.1:0-2666 GCA_964635645.1 uncultured Planctomycetaceae bacterium
GTAAGAATATGGATTTTCTTTTTCGCCGCGGATGAACATTGCGAAATCGGTCATCTGTCCCAGATATCGATCTTCGTAGGGCTGGATTTTCAGCGCGTTAACCCCTTTTTTGAATTCTTCATGCGGTTCGTCCAGCGTGAGAGTAACGTTCAGAGGAACAATGCGTTTCGTATTCGGGTCGCGGCTCCAACTCTCAATCGGATCGACGATAAACGACCCTTTCGTGCCGTGGCAGACCATTCTGCGCCGAGCGAAACCGTCGATTTTGCGCAATGAAACGCGTACTTCCGCAATCGCTTTGGGGTAAAGCATGACGGAAAGCGTATTGTCGCTCAGACCGTCCGTTGGATCGGGTTTTTCGAAAACGCGGATCTCTTCCGGAGGGCCAAGCAGTTCGTAGACAAAATCGATCAGGTGAGAGCCGAAATCATACATTCCGCCGCCGCGATACGTGGCGAGCCATTTTCTGAAGTCGGGCGAAACGTCGTTGCGGCACATGTCGAGCTGGACGTCGTGAATCTCGCCGAGCCAGCCGTTTCGCACCGCCTTAAGGAGAAGGCGAAAAGCCTGATTGGTGCGAAACATGTATCCCGGCTGGATGATTACGTTCTTTTGACGGCAGACGTCGATAAGCTGTTTCAACTCGTCAAGATTCTGGCCGAGCGGTTTGTCGATGTGCATGTGAAGACCGCGTTCCGCGCATTTCATGGCTGTCGGAAGGAGTTCGGTCATTTCCGTTTCAACGCAGACGGCTTCAAGACCGGGAATATTGAGCAGTTCTTCCTGCGAATACCATTTCAGATCGCGGTAAACGCCTTTTCCTTCGTGTTGTTTTTGATATTCCGGCGATTCTGCCGCAATTCCTACGATTTCGAAGTAGTCGGGCGCCATTTTCATTGTGTTCATTTTGCCGCTTGCGTGTTCATGACGAACGCCAATCTGGGCAATTTTGATTTTCCGGAAACCGGGACGTTTGCCGCGCAGCAGTTCGTCTTCCGACGGCGGAGTCGGTTGGGATTGCGCGTCCGGCGCGGCTTGCGTATCCGTTGCGGACTGCGCGTTCAGGGCGGACGCGGCCAGGGTTGAAACGCCGAGCGCGAGACTGGCGTTCAGAAAATTTCTTCTCTGCATATGCTTCTCCTTCTGGTTATTGTCGGATGGTAAAAATTTTTTTCGTTAAAATTTTCCAGTAACGCAGGATTTTGCCGTTTGGACGGCCGGAAAACTGGGGGATTATTCAAGCCGAACCGTTTCGCCGTCGTTCCGAATGCCGAGGTATTTGTGCGTTTCCGAATCAATGGAATAACTGACGCTGTGGACGGAGCCGTCGCACATGGCCATTTTCAGGTTGCCGGCGTGCGCGCTTCCCAGACCGTAGCACGGAGTGTAGCCGCTGCGGTCCTGAAGCGGGGCGGCGTTGGTCCATCTTTGATTATCGTCTCCGCCGGTATAGGCGTTGACGTCGTCGCCGTAGTCCAGATTTTGCGTACTCGTTGGAATGTAGCGATCGACGCAGAGGTATTTCTCGCCCAGAAGATACGTATTGGTCGTTCCGTCCCTTATTTCGGAGAGCTGGACGTGACTTCCGGTGAAAATAACGCCGTTTCCGCGGTAAAGCCAGGAGTCGGAGGCGCAAAGGGCGTCGCCGTCCTGCAGGGAACCGACGGCGCTTCCGCTTCCGCTGGCGTCCGGGTGAGTGTTGCCAGTGACTCCGGCATAGTCGGATTTGGCCTGAAGATTGGATTCGGCGGTAGCGTTTCGGTAGGAGACGCTTCGCGTATAGTTAGGGGTTCCGGGACGGCGCGACGGGCAATTGAAAAAGGGAAGAGCGGTAGACCAGACCGGTTTTCCTCTGTCTTTCTGGGTTTGCGTGATCGTATTGGGGTCGCCGTCGGACGCGAGCTGGAAGAGCGCGGTCTGTTCCATCATGGGCAGAATGGCGAAAATCCAGCTTCCCGGCTGTTTCTGGGTGAAGCCGCGGTCGCCGTCTCCGAGCCAACTGGTGGCCCAGCCTCCGGAAGGAAGCGCTTTGTTGGACGTTTCGAGGTTCAGACAGCCAAGCGCCATATTGTGCAGATTGTTTGAACACTGCATTTGACGGGCCGCTTCGCGCGCCTGCTGAACAGCGGGAAGAAGAAGGCCGACCAGCATGCCGATAATTGCGATGACGACCAGAAGTTCAACTAAGGTAAAGGCGTTACGTGTCGTTGGCGGGGTGGAATACATAAAATTTCTGAATAATTGGAGGGAACGATTTTCTGAAAAAGCGCGCTTCGCATTGGGCAACCCCGCGCTTGCGTGGTAAATCCGCGTTTGACGTTGGGATAAAGAGAACTCCGTCTCCGCAAATCAATTGGCGCAATTGGGACAATTCATTTTGCCGTTCGGGTTCCCCGGCGGACAATGATCGAATGAAATTCATTCTTATTTTTAAATTTTACCTTTGAGAGAACCGTTTGTCAAGGGGTTTGGATATGCAAAACATTTTTTTGCCGGAAAAATGTTTTGCGGTAAAGGGGACGTTTGCGGAATAAGTTTTTGAAAGTAAATTTTCCGCTTTTTTCCGTTTAAGGGGTTGACAAAGTTTTTCCCCTGTGGCATAATGACTTTAATTGGCGTATCGATTAAAAGATTTTCGAAGTTTTTTTATGAAAAGGAATTGAAAA
>CAZWOV010000445.1:0-2661 GCA_964635645.1 uncultured Planctomycetaceae bacterium
CAATTCGTCTATTTTCAAAAAATCCTGGTAAAGAATCAGAGCCGTATCCAGAATCTTCTGTTTAGCCTGACGAATTTCAAGAGAATGATCCGATTTAAGATTTTCTTCCGCAATTTTGATAAGCCGATCCGCCGCATTCCGCGCTTTTTCAAATCGGGCCTGAGCCTCCGACAACGCGGTCTGTGTTTTCTGTTTCTCCATCAAAAGCTGATGATGGCTGAAAATTGTCCCGCCCCAAACGGCGGCAAAAAAAAGAACGATAATCGCCAGAAAACGCGGGTGACGATTATGCCATTTCGCGACAAGTTCCCAAAATCCAAGCCGACGGGCTTTAATAGGACGATTTTCAAGAAATCGCTCCAAATCCTTCGACAGTTCGCCTGCCGATTCATACCGTTCGCCCGGCTGTTTGGCCAAACATTTCAAAAGAATCGTTTCAAGATCCCGCGGAATCGCCGGATCCCAAAACGACGGACGTTTCGGGTCCTCGTGAACGATCTGTTTTAAAAGCTGAACGTGATTCGTTTCTGAAAAAATCGGATGGAGCGTAAAAACCTCGTAAAAAGTCGCTCCCAAAGAATAAATATCCACTCGATGGTCCGCAAGACGGTGATTTCCCTGCGCCTGTTCCGGACTCATGTACCGCGGGGTCCCGAAAATCTCTCCCGTCTGCGTCAAATGTACGTCGGATCGAACCTGCGCCAGGCCAAAATCCGTAATCCAAAGTTTTCCGTCGACGTCCAGCATAAGATTGGCCGGTTTTATGTCGCGGTGAACGACTCCGCACTGGTGCGCATATTCAAGGGCTTCCGCGGCCTGTTTCATCTGCCGCGCGGCGGATCGAAAATACTCTGACCGACGGTCGGCATAAAGCTGCGTTACCCGGGAACTTACCGTCGTCTCCGAGTCCGGAGATTCCGTCGCGGCGGCGGAATCCGCCTCAACCGCGTCCGTTCTTTTCGCCGACTCCGTTCCCAGACGGCGCGTCTGAGGAGGCAAAAGCAACGTCGTTTCCGCTTCGGCGCCGACAATCTCTCCGCGTTCCCCGCGCAATGCGCGAATAATTGTTCCAAGATGCTGGCCGGCAATGAGTTTCATTGCGTAAAAATGAATTCCGCGTTCGCAGCCAATCGCGTAAATCGGCACAATTCCAGGATGATCCAGCTGCGCGGCGGCGGCGGCTTCATTTCTAAACCGTTGGAGCTGACGCTGATCAAACGTTGACGCAAGCGGAAGAATCTTCAGCGCGACAAGACGATGAAGCGAATTCTGCCACGCTTCATAAACGACGCCCATTCCACCCCGGGCAATCTCACGAACCAGCTCGAAATCGCCAACCGGCTCCATGTCCAACATTATTTCCGGACGAATTCCATATCGCGACGGCGAAGCGGTCGAATCCGAAAAGCAGTCTTTTCCATCCTGATTTCGCTCTGAAACCTCTTTTCGAAGAAGTTTCATTCCCTCAAGGCAACGCCAGATCTCACCCGCCATTTCAGGATACCGCGCGGCAATCTCCTCTTTTGTCGGAAGTTCTTCCAACGGGAGATTCATGTACTGATCCAGAATCTGAAACAGCTTGTCCTCGTCCGCCGATGAAGAAATATCTTTCTCCGGTTGCGCGTCTCTCGAATTACTGAAACAGGAATCGTCATTCATCCGCATTCACCAGTTCCCTGAGTTGCGCCAAAGCGCGAACCCATATTTTTTGAACGCTGTCCACAGTACGTCCCATTCGCCGCGCAATTTCCTGAAACGGAAGTCCCTCGGAATGACGAAGGCGAAGCGCTTCCTGATAGTGCTCCGGAAGCTGAGAAATCGCCTGAAGCAGACGCGTCTCCATCTCCTTGCGCGAGACTTTCAAACTCGGAGTGCTGACGTCGCCGACCAGCTGATTCCAAAAAATGGACGACTGGTCCACGCGAACGTAAATTTCACGTTCTAGCCGTACGTCTCTCTGCTTGGTTCCAACATAACGCCTAACGGCCATCGCTAACGTCGAAGCAAGAATTTGACGAAGCCACGCCAAAAAAGTCGTTTCATTTTCACCGCGAAAATCAGGAAACGCCTGATAGGCGTTTAGAAAAGTTTCCTGTACCAGATCTGCGCCGTCCAATTTCCCGCAAATTCGAGAATCAATTTGCAGTCGGGCTAGAAAAAGCAGATAATTTCGATAATTTTCCAAAAGATCCCCAAGAGCGACGGAGTCGCCTGAACGAGCCTGATAAAATACCGTTTCAAAATCGAAATTTTCAGTCTTCATAAGTTTAACTTCGCCGCAAATCTCATCCAATAAAATCAACGGGAAACGAAAACATAAACATATTTTCGTTCCCGTATCGTAAAGTAATTCCCCAACGAACGTTTTCCTGCGAACGACGTCGGCAACGTATCCCGCGAACGGCGAAAACCTCTCAACGCGCGCCAATGATTTCCGAACGTTTTCAGTTTTTTCTGTCCCGGGAAAAGTTCCGAGTATCGCCCTAACCTTGAAAACAATCCCCCTCCCGCATCATTAATCCGTCGGTAAAGGGGGCGTTGAAAAAACTATCTCATTTCTGCTCTGGACCTTTTTTCATTTCCTGTTCGGGGGCAGGTTGCGGACCGCAGGGTTTGCCGCATTTGCAGAAATCAGGGCGAGGACCAAAGGGTTTGTCGCAT
>CAZWOV010000446.1:0-2655 GCA_964635645.1 uncultured Planctomycetaceae bacterium
TACGGCGGTAAACCAGAAGATTGTCTTTGCCAACGTTGCGTTTGACGCCGGACAACGCGGACTCGACCGGATACGGAACGAGAATCTTTCCGTCCCATTTCTGAACGCGTTCGCCGACGGAAATAATGGCGTAATCCCATAATCCGTTAAGGTTCATCCAGTCGTGCCGTACGAACTGCGGACGAGGATACTCCGGATGCGTGTTGGCGGGAGAAACCTGTTCGGCCCACGGTGAAAGAATAGGATTTTCCTGAATCTTCCATTCAGCGGCGCACAAAATGGCGGGAATGCTCAAAAGCGCGACAAACGCCGAGAGCAGAGAGAATTTTTTCGTCATAGAGACTCCTTTTCAAAAAAATTAAATTTGCTGATCACGCAAAAACCTTTTTCATCATAACATAACGCCGCAACTTTTTCAAGCCCTCCCCCTTCCAAAATCCAATTTCTTTTAAAATTTATGCAAAATACGGTTTCAAAAATTCCAAACGTCTCTCAAACCGGAAGAAAAATCGCGAACGGCCTAAATTACGGTTTCCGCTCCCGAAATATTAAACGCCGTTTCGTTCCTGACGTTCCGTTTCATCCCTGACGTTCCGTTTTCATCCCTGACGTTCCGTTTTCATCCCTGACGTTCCGTTTCGTCCATGACGTTCCGTTTCGCACCAGACGTTTCGTTTCGTCCAACCGGTTCCCAATCCATTTGCGGCCCCGCGTTCAAATCGACTTCAACGCCTGTTCCAGCCGATCCATCGCGCGTTGGAGAACGGAACGCGGCGAAGCGACGTTCAGCCGCATAAAACCGGAACCTCCTCTTCCGAAAGTAATCCCCGGATTTAGCCAGAGACGGGCTTTTTCGGTGAAGCATCTATCGATTTCCCGATCGGAAAGCCCCAGACGGCGGCAGTCGAGCCACATTAGGTAAGTTCCCTCATGCGGCGCGGGCCGAATCCCCGAATCCATTTCTTCCAGACGTCGGATTACGAATCGGACGTTTTCTTCAAGGTAACGGCAGAGAGAATCAAACCAGTCGGCGCAGCTTCGATAAGCGGCGGCGGAAGTTTCCTGAGCCGCAACGTTAATTCCAAACCAGTGAAAACGAAGACATTCGTCCTGAATCGCGCGCCGCCAGAGAGCGTCGGGAGTCCAGATATTCGCGGTCTGGAGTCCCATGAGATTGAAAGATTTACTCGGCGAAGTACAGAGCGCGGAGTTTTTTCTGAACTCTTCCCCAAGCGATGGAAAAAGAATATGCCGATTTCCGAAAAGAGCGAAATCCGCGTGAATCTCGTCGGAAATAACTTTGACTCCATGTTTGAAGGCGATCTCCCCCATCCTCCTCAGCTCGTTTTCCGTCCAGACTCTTGCGATCGGATTATGCGGCGAGCAAAGGAGAAAAACTTTCGCGTTTTCCTGAACAATCTGCCGTTCGAACTCGTCGAAATCAACGACGTAGCGTCCGTTTTCCCGGACGAGCTCGTTCACGACGGCTTTTCTTTTATTAGCGAGAATAATCTCTTCAAACGGAGGATAGACGGGTTGCTGAATCAATACCGCGTCTCCTTCGGAAGTAACGGCCCGAACGGCGGCGGCAATCCCAAACATAACGCCCGGTATCTGCTGATCCCATTCCCGCTCCGGGGCCCATCCGTTGCGCTTTCGAAACCAGTCGAGAAGCGGTTCGTAGTATGCCTCCGTCGCGTAAGAATAACCGAAAACCCCATACTCCGCCCTTTTTCGAAGCGCCTCCAGCGCTTCGGGAGGCGAGGCAAAATCCATATCCGCCACCCAAAGAGGAATCGCGTCTTTCGGTTTATTGAACATTTCATGGAATCCGTACTTGATCGAACCGGTTTCCCAACGATTTATTTCTCTGTCAAACATTGAAAATTAAAAAAAATGAAAAAACGGCCCCGGAAGAATACGTGAAAATAAACTGCCGAAGCCTTTCAAAAAATCGGAAAAAAATTTACTTAAAAAGCGGTTCCGAAAGTAAGGGAGACTGCAAATATCCCATTGAACCCTCGAGAACGGTAGCGCGGTAGTTTCGATCCTCCATGAGCGTCGGCCGTCTGTTTTCCGCCGGGATACGGCTGACGTAAATACGCAGTTCCCCCGGCGCCGTCGCCAGAATCTCCTCCCGCCAGTCGCCGAGGACGTCGCAGGAACAAATGAATTCCATTCCCTGTTTTCTTAAATCCGGCTCGTAATTGAGATCTTTTCCAAACGAGTAGATCTGTCCGCTGTTAATCATCATTTCATGCTGCGGGTCGGCATCCCAATAAAAAGTACGAACGGTCAACGGCCAACGGGTAATATCCTGAATCGAATAGTCGGCGTTGGACGCGGCCGGATTCGTTTCGCGCACTTTGGTCAGATTCGGTTTACGCTGAAGTAATTTCCCCTCCGCGGTCCAGAGATAACGGTCAAAGGCGTTCTTATTCTTCTCTTCACCGCCGAAACACTCGAAACCGGGACACCTCGGATCTATATCCCCGCACATTCCGCTTCCGTGAATATGGTAGGTAGTCTCGTCGAATTTCCAGACAAATTCCCCGGTTTTCGCATCAAGAACTCCCATTCCGCCGCCGTCGACTTTACCCTCGATTCCCCAATAAACTTCCAGTCCCGGACGCGACGGAATTATGTCGGCAAAGT
>CAZWOV010000447.1:0-2635 GCA_964635645.1 uncultured Planctomycetaceae bacterium
GGGCGCTTTCCAATACCATACTGCAAACGAACTGCGTACGCATTGCCCGACGCATATCCGGTTCGTAACGGCGGCCTTCGTTCACGGCTGAAAGAAAGTCCGCAAAATTGTTAATGAACGTGTGTTCGTAACCGATAGTCGTGCCGGGAACCCAATAATTCCCCATGTACGGATGTTCTGAATTCGTCACATGGATATTCTGCCATCCGACGATATGATCGGGGGTTTTTTCTCCCGTTTCCGGATCGCGGTAACGGAAGAACTGCAAGCTGTGCGGACACTCCAGATCAAAGAATACCGCGCCGTTTTCGCCGTTCAATTCAAAGGTATTGTGATTTTTACGTCCGCGCGCATAACGGGTACTGTGGAAAGTACCGAAGGAACCGTTCTCAAAGACCGCGATAAAGGCGCAGGCGTCGTCGATCGTCACCTTTTCCATTTTTCCCGTCTCAACGTGCATACGTTCTTTCACAAAAATTTCCGTCTTTGCGCAAACGCGGGCAATCGGACCGTTAAGCCATTCCGCAAGGTCGATGGAGTGCGCGAGGAGATCGCCCGTTACGCCGGAACCGGCCACTTTTGAATCCAGACGCCAAAGAGCCGAACCGCCCATTGGAACGTTCGAAGAAATCGTGTAGTCCTGATTATAGACCGCGTTATAGTGAAAAGGACGGCCGATACGATTTTCGTCAATAAGCTGTTTGGCCAGTGAAACGGCGGGAACGCGGCGATAGTTAAACGACACCATATTCGCTACGCCGGCCTTTTCAACTGCCGCGACCATCTCCTCCGCTTCCGTCATATTCATGCACATCGGTTTTTCGCAGACTACCATTTTCCCGGCTTCCGCGGCGGCAATCACGACGTCGTGATGAAGATTATTCGGCACCACGACGTCAATCAGGTCAATATCGTCCCGGGCTATCACTTTACGCCAATCAGTTTCGATTGATTCATATCCCCAGGTATCCGCGTATTCCTGAAGACTCTTATCCAGCGAACAGACGCATTTCAGAACAGGTTTGAAACCCGTTTTGAAAAAATGGGGGACCTGAAGAAAGGCATTGGAATGCGTACGGCCCATGAAACCGGTACCAATTTGACCAACTCTCAGTTCTTTCATCGTTTTTCCTTTCTGAATGGCGGGAAATGAAAATCAAATTAAATCTGTTTAATTCCGTAATATCAATTCGAAAAGGGAAGATAGATAAAAAATCAGAAAAAACATCCTCCCTGGACGCTGATTTTCTGAAGTCATGCTCCTCCGCTTTACCAGATTACTTAATTTTAACAAATCTCTTTTTTTTTTGAAAGGGGGAGGAGGTTTGTTTTAGAAAAATATTTAAAAATTATGTAAAAAAAACAAGCGCGTCCATTTCGATATTTTCTGTTCCCCTGTCAACCGTTAAACTTTCAGTTTCCCAAACGCCGCTTCATATTGGAAAAACAGAAAAATGAAAAAATGGAAACGCGGGAATTGGGAGACGCGGGAAAACCGAAGGCTGGAAGAAAAACGCCCTCTAAAGTTTGAAAGGAGATTTGAAAGATCAGAACGAAACGACGTCTCAAAACATTTTACGCCAAAATAAAAAATCTTTCACCCCCTTGATTTCCCAAAGATTTCCGATAAAATGAAACGGGTAAGTTCGGCGCGTCCTTCGCCGGGAAGGTCTATTCCGCCGATAAAAAACGTTAATCTTGAAAAACTTAAAAAAAAATAAAAACCAATTTCACTTTTATTCGTCTTTAATAATGGTTGATACCGTACCAATGGAAAAGGTAAAAAACGAATTTAACAGAAATCAAATTACGTTCGTCTTCAGAATAAAGGAGCCTATCATGCGTAATCTTCTCTTCTCGTTTCTGATAATCGCGGGGAGTCTCTGGAACGGAAACGCTCAAATCCGCGCGGAAGAACCGGAGTTTGACGGCAAAGAAATCAGCGACGCTATTCATTCGAAAATGAATGAAGGAGAATATCTGGAGGTTCTTGCAAATACGGACGAAACTCTTTTCGGAACCAATCCCGATCAGCCTGTCATGAACGGCTCCTGGACCGAAGCGGAAAACAAAAAATATCTCGCGATTATTCTGAGGGCGCGAAATGAATCGCTTGAAAATCTCAACCGTCCGTCGGAAATCGACGACTTTCTTTTAAAATTTGAGACGGTCTACGCTTCGTCATGGCGCGCGCTTCATGCCGCCGCTCTGGAATGGTTGAAACTCCCGTCCCAAGGGTGGATCATTGACGGTACATTCCGAAGAGGAGAATCCGGAATATCCTCGCGAAACAGTCGAAACGGCAAACGCGGCCAAATCCGAACGTTCGCGTCCGCAAACGAACGAGACCGAATTCACGCGTGCCGCCTAATGGAAAAATGCATGCAGATGATCTCGAAAGAAGAAGATTCCGTAGAAATTGGCTGGTTCTTTCTCGATCTGGCGGATTTCATTCTGTCAGGAAGAAACGGCAACCTCTCTTCATGGGAACTTCAGGATCTGACGAACTGGTCGGAATTACCCGACTTGAATACGGAAAATCCGTATTCCCAAATCAGAAGAAATTCCCAGGTCAGGGGAACGCCGATGAATAAAGACGGTTCGCCGATAACGTTCGCTTTGCCGGAAAGTTTTG
>CAZWOV010000448.1:0-2623 GCA_964635645.1 uncultured Planctomycetaceae bacterium
TGCTCCGTTCTCAAAAATTTATTGCGGAACCAAGACGCCCCTTCCGACTATTTCATCATCGAAATAATTCTCTCCAGTTCGCGAATCCGCTGAATCTGAGCACCTTTCACATTCGCCCGGGCAATGTTCAGCATCTGATTGGCGTCGATTTTCTTCTTGCGTTTCACGGCGTCGAATCCCATTTCAAGAGCGCAATTGGCCAGTTCCTTCATCGATGACGTTCCTCGCGCGTCCGCTTTTGCATTCTGTATCATTTCAAAGCGATCCTGGTACGTATCCCTCTGGAAACGGGTCTCCTGAACAAGATACGCATGAAACGCCGTTCCATAAAAAGCGTGATTTTTAGCCAAACGAACCGCTTCTTCCGTCATGACGTAGGCCTCCGCGGCAGAACGAGCGGGCAATTGCGCCATTTTGACAAATTTTTCAGCAAGTTTCATCTGGTCGCGCATTTCCGTCTTGGCGTAATCTTTGGCAAACTCTTTCTTCAGTTTTGCCAGCGCCTCGTCGTAGTCCTCCCCGGTTGGTATGGTTTGCTCGCCGACCGAAGCTTTTCCGCGCGGATTCCATTGTGAAAGCTGAACGGGATTTTTTCCGGAATCCGGAAGCTGAACGTCCAACTCTTTCATAATCAACGCGATTGAATCTTTGTCAAACCCCTTGCTTAAAGCGGTATTCCAGTAACTTTTGGCTTTCGCGCGGTCTCCGTCGGGCGCCATGGCGAGGTACGTCCCGTAAAGAACGAAATCATCCGCTTCTTTAGGAGCTCCAATGACCCATGAAACCAGTTTCGGATTCAGATCGTTCACGGTGTATCTCTTATTGACGCCCTGATCATGAACGACAAGAAATCCCGGCCCGCATTCGACGACTGAAAATTCAATTCCCTCCACTTTGTGGACGGAACCCCATTGAAAACCGCCCATACGTCCGCTAACCCACGTCACAAACGAATCCATGTAGTCGGCAAGCGCGTTCAGACGATCCAGTTCTTCTTTATTTTCCGGGGTTTCGGCCATAGTTTCCAGTTTAGCGAGCGTCTTCTTTGCGGAAGGAACTCTTCTCCAACTGATATCCTGCCGGGCCGACGTGGTAAGCTGGCGCCATTCTTCTTTACGGCGCGCCTGTTTTCTTTCCTCTTCCCGACGCGCTTTTTCTTCCTCGGCAGCCTTTTGAGCTTTTTCTTCCTCGGCGGCTTTCCGGGCCTCGTCTTCCTTCGCGGAATCTTTTTCCAGTTCGCCTTCCGCGGCGCTTTCGCTTCCTTTAGCGGATTTGGCTTTTTTCCTGTTTTTCTTCGACTTGCTTTTTTCCGAGCTCTTGTCGGAGACTTTCGTCTGCTCGTCTTCGCCTTCCGCCTTTTCCGTTTTTACCGGCGACTCTTCCGCGGCGTTCGCCTTACTCGCGCCGTCCGCTTCAGGGTCGCTTTCCGCGGCGCTCTGCTCTTCCGGCGTTTTCGAACCTTCCAGCGCCATATTGGTCATGAGTCCCAAACCATTAATGCCGAATTCAGCCATAATCTGACCGGCCGTTTCACGATCTTTGTCGTTGCCTTTTTCAAGGATTTTCGACAGTAAAACTTCAGCCTTCGCGCGATCGCCGTCCGGCGACATGAGCAGGAAGGCCGCGTACTGAATCGCGTAGAGCATATTGCCGGATTCCAGCGCTTTTGCATACTGATGCCGGTAGATAATGTCGTAAAGATCGTAACCTTTCGTTTTGGGGGCGTCCATTGAAAACTTGAGATTTTTTCCATTAATGCGAATGACCGCTTTTCCTTTGCCGGACTCCACCACTCCGTACTGTCCGTCGCAAAGTTCCATCGGCGGCACGTATTTATTAAGACTGTTCGCGACTGAAGTATGAAATTCCTCCATATTTTCAGTAATTGTCTTTAATCTTTCAAGCCGCGCGGAGTCGTCTTCGCGAAGCGACATTTTCATGCCTTTGCCAATCAGCTTTTTCGCGTCTTCAAAAGCGTAATTCTGCAACTTGGAAACAATCGTATCAAAATCAGGCTTTTCTCCGACGGCCAGATCTTCCGCGCTAATCTCAGGCTCGACGGCGTTCGTATCCGCCGCCGCGTCCTGCGATTCCGAATTGCCGAACGAACCGAACGAACCGAACGCGCTGAACGCGCCGTCGTCCGTACTCTGCGCCTGGGTATTTTCCGAATTATCCGCGGCAAGATCTTTTCCGGAGAACTTCTGAACAACGAAATAGGCGAGAACCGCTACGATTGCCAGTCCAACCAGCGCGATAACGTTACGCACAGCGGGACTTGGGCCGGATTTCCGATACTTGTTTTTGGAAGATTTCGAGCCGCTTTTACCCGCGGAACGGGAACCGCCGGTGAAAATGGCAGCGTCGCTTGCTCCCGAAGCCTGAACCGGCGCCGACTGCGGCATTCCCTGCTGCGGCATGCCCATCATATTTTGCGGAGGCATTCCCGTCATTCCCGACTGAACCATGCCCTGCTGCGGCATGCCCATCATACCCGGCTGAACCATGCCCTGTTGCGGTATGCCCGCCATATTCTGCTGCGGCATGCCCATCACACCCGGCTGAACCATGCCCTGTTGCGGCATGCCCCCCATATTCTGCTGCGGCATGCCCGCCATACCCG
>CAZWOV010000449.1:0-2620 GCA_964635645.1 uncultured Planctomycetaceae bacterium
AACGGCGCGAGAATGAAAAGAAACAGGACGGCAAAAATATGAATTCTGTTTTGAAAACAGACCGCCAATTTTTTTCCTTTTCCGGACGCGGCGTTGAAGATGTTGGCGAGCGGTTCATAAATCCAACTCTGCTGTTTTTTGAAATTCAGGTTCAGGAAGTAATTTTTCCAGAGACTTTCACAGGTTGAGGTAATCGCAAAAAAAGGTCCGCGGGCGGCGGCGCGGGTTTCGACGATACGCTGCGACGTAGGGTCGAGACGCAACCAGGCTCCATGGCGCCAGCATTCTTCTGGAATCGGTAAATTGGCTTTGACTTCGTCGGGAATTTCATGAGGCGGAATCCACGCTTCGGCCCAGGCGTGAGCGTCCTGATGGCGCGCTACCCACGCGCGTATCGTCGGCGAATATTCCTGAACGGCGAATCCCACCGCATAACGGGCGGGTATTCCGCAGGAACGAAGCATTAAGACGAGAGACGAGGCGTAAAATTCGCAATGACCCCGAGGGTGATTCCGAACGAAATCTTCAAGAGGGTCAAGTTCGCGTTCGCGATTGACGGGCGATACGGAGTAACCAAAACGCGGGGAAGTCGAGAGCTGTTTGGCGAGTTCAAGCGCCGTTTGAAGCGTGGAATTTTCAATCGAACGTTTGGACGACCATTCCGTTGCCAGGCGGCAGAGGGAAGGAAAACGGTTTTCGTCTGGTTTTTGCGAGTATTCCGGGTTTTTTTTGGCAAAAAGAGCGGGACTCCAGGCGGATTGAGCGAAGAGGAAATCCGGACCGTCCGGCGAGTCGGAGGCGCGGGAACGTTCAGACGCTTGCCGAAGAAAAAATCCCTGTGAAAGAAGAGAATATGGAACGCCGGCGGTCGGCGCGTTTTCTGCAAACTGAATTTTTTCACGTTTGGTAGAAAATTTTGTAGGAAATTCAAAATTGTTCGGAGGCAGATGAACGGGCCAGACTGTGAAGAACGTGGATTCAACGGTCGGTTCAAAGGTTTCCTCTATGCGAATGAGACCTCTGGTTTTCAAAATGGAATTCCGAAAGCGGAGATTTTCCGAATACGGAGCGTCGGGAGTCCGCAGAGTCGGATTTGCGCTGAACATGGTCGGCGAAGATCTCCAGCCGGCGTTTTCGTATCGATCAAAAACCGAACCGCGTAAATAAAGCGGCCCATTTTTTTCAAACGGAATGGAATCAATCGCTAACGGAGTCTGCGCCAGATTTTGGTTGGAAAGGGGAATCTGCCATTTTTGAGTTCCGTCGTCGGCAAAAAGACGAAGCCAGAAAAATGGGGCGGGATTGTTTAATTGAGGACCGACGTTGCCCAGACGCGAATTTTCAGAATAACCGATGGAAGAAGGATGCGTCCATCCAAAATTTCCGGATGAGAAATGCTCCGGACGATAGACGGTCAGGAAAAAAAATACCCCGAAGGCAAGCGAGGCGAGAAGCCAGGTCAGGAGGCGAAGGAGGGACGGAGAGTTGGCGAAACGCGAGTCGGAGTCTTCCCAGACGTTGATTTTTTCAATTGAGTCGAGAAAGGAGACGAAATGAAGAGACTGTTTTTTCCTTTCCAGTTTGACGGGATAGTTTTGGAGATGTTCCCGAATGTCTTCTTCGCCGACGCTGCCGAGCGTTACGGGCATTTTTCTCCGTATTGGAATGGAATCGCGCGAGGAGGATAGCGTTTCCGCAGACGTTTGGGGGAATTGAGAATGCGTTGAAAAACTGAGAATCATTTCCTTGCAGGTATTTTGCATTTCGATTTGAAGACACCGTTTAAGGGACGCGAAACATGCGGCGGAATGAAGCGCTTTTAGTAGAAAAAAGAGGGAGGGAAGGAAAAGGACCGCCGTGAACGCGTTGGGGCGGAAGACGGCGCCCGAAACGATTTGTTCAAGCGCGATAAGCAGGAGGAAAGCGCGGACGGCGTCGGTTTTTCGGGAAAGAATCAGGAAAAACTCAATCAACGCCGCGTAGACGTTGAAAATCCAGAACGCTTTTTCGTTCGTCAATTGAGGGCAACCGGTGAATCGGGTAAAATTTCCCCAGAAAGCAAGGAGCGGAAGATAACCCGCGCACAGAAGAGTCAGGATCGGACGGCTGAATCGAGGGGGGATAAATTCCGCGGGAAAACCGATTCTTTGGGCGAACGTTGCGTTTG
Organism: uncultured Planctomycetaceae bacterium; assembly: GCA_964635645.1. Taxonomy (GTDB): domain Bacteria; phylum Planctomycetota; class Planctomycetia; order Pirellulales; family Thermoguttaceae; genus RGIG3701. The sequence goes on from CAZWOV010000449.1 coordinate 2,168, forward strand.
AAGAAACTGAAACGCGGTTTTTCAGAGAATGCCGCCTTCCGGCGGAAGAAAGCGTTACGTAAAACGGAAAAGTAAGAAGTAAAAGAGAGAAAAGAAAAAGCATGCCGAAGGTCCATCCGAAACAAAGCGTCCCGGAACAAAGCAAAAGGGCGAAAATCGAATTTTGGGTTTGTTGGGAAAGGTTCATGAGCGAATCGAAAAGGAAGGACTGGTAAAAAATGATTTTCGTGGAAAGTCAACGGCATTGGCTTGGCGAATTTATTTTACCTTATTTTTCATTTTTCTGCAAGCGGAGAACCGCCTCGCGTTTCTCGCTGGTAAGAAATTTTAAGAATTTTTTTAATATTCAGGTCCTACCCCCTTGAAAATTTGGAAATGGAGACAATAATAAAAGAAAGTGTTTTTATGGAGTGTTGTTTCCTTTGAAAAGGAGCGGAGCAGGAATCGAATGAA
>CAZWOV010000450.1:0-2619 GCA_964635645.1 uncultured Planctomycetaceae bacterium
CCCGTTTCCATTTCGTATGCTTCTTCTTCCGGTTTGGAATTGTCCGAAGGATTGGAAACATTTTCAGTTAAAGTTGCCTTTGAACTGGAATCCATTGTTTTGGCGGCGGTTGATTTTGAAGATTTTTTGCCCTTTTTCGTTTTACTTTTGGTTTCAGTTTTTCGATTTTCTTTATCTGCGGCGGGTGCTGAATCCGCTTCCAAGCCGGTTTCGGTCGGAGGCTCGACGAATGATTTTGCGGAATCGCCGTTGCCGATGACGAGGAAGAAAAGCAGAACGGCCAAAAGACCGATACCGATTCCTCCAAGGACGATCAAAATTACGGCCTGATTTCCGATAGAGGAAACTTTCGCGGTATTCCAGATTTTAGTCTGAAAATAAAATTTGATTTTTTTCCGCATTAAATCGTGCGAACGATTGCCTTCGGGTAAAAATTTTACGGAAAACCATTGTTCACAGAGCGAAGAGAGCAGTTCGATTTCCTTCAATGCCAAACGAGTTCGCCGTTCGTTTGAGAGTTTGCCAATGGGAGCGAATTCGATAGTCTGTTTTCCTTTGGACTCATCCAGGAGCCGAACGTCGTCAAAAAGTTCGTATGCCGTTTGGGCAAGCAGTTCGCAAGCCTGGTCCAGCGGACGGGACTGAACTTTTTTTCCCGGTTTTGCCTGAAATGTCGTAATTGCCTGTATCGATTGCCGGAGCGCGCGCCAGCGGCGGACGCGAGAGGCGACGTCTTCCGGCAAAATGTTCTGAATATCCGTAAAGAGCTGAATTTTGGAGGCGATTTTATCCGGTTCCTGGTAAATTGTTTTTTCGAGCGAAGCAATTTTTTCGCCAAGTGAGAAGGAATTACCGGAATAATTCAGGAAAAACCAATTACCGTACTTCTGGTAGATTTCATTGAAAAGGGATTCCGGAACGTTTTGAATAAATCGATCGATATTTTCCCGAATCGCCAACGCTTTTTCGCCTAACGCTCCCTCGCGTTCCACGAAACTGGAAACGCCGAGGGAATACGCGACAATCATTTCTTTTTGAAAATTACGGACGTTGGGACTTTCAAAACATTCAAGCAGAATTTCAGGCGAAAGCTCGTAAAGAGCCAAGGGCAGTATTTTCGCATTTTGCGTCGGAGGTTTGGGGCCTGGGACCGAATTGGCGTTGGAACCGCCGCTCTGGTCGATGGAATCCACCGTTAAATTCCACAGGAATTCGCATCCGGAAGGTAGAGAATGCGTCTGTTGAATCCAGCGAGCCAGAATTTGCGCCTTGAATTCATCGCTGGCGGAGGAATTTTTTAGCCACGTTTCCAGGTATTTTTCCGGAAGCGATTCCGCAAGATAACGAACGGCTTTCTGAACCGGCGCCAGATTACCCCCGGTTCCCAGCAGTTCCAAAAGAAGAACCTGACCGGGCGTGTTAATAATTCGGGCAAACTGTTTTTCCGCTTCCATGGCGGGAGCCGTCATGATTTTTGAAATACCGTCCGCTAATCGGCGTTTCAGAAGCGTGACGGCCATTTTGCTTGAAACAATGGGGAGATCGTTCACGCGCAGAGGAAGTTTTTCCTTGGTCGTTTCGTCAGTTTCTGAATCTGCAAGAATCTGATGGAAAATCTTTTCAACCAGCATCATTGCGTTCAAATCCGACGCGGAGGATATTCCGACCGCTCCAAATGTCTGCGTAAAGATTTGAACCTGATTTATTCCTCCGGCCTGAAATTGTTTCCAGACGTGAGCGACGTATGAAGAGGCCAAACGTTCAGCGTTGAAATCGGTCGATCTGCCGTTCCAGGTATTCAGGACAAAAGATTGTCCGGCGGCATAGAGATTTTCCGGCAGATCGCTCTTTTCGGGATATTGAAAGGTAGTGGCGGCCAGTTTTGTGAAAATCCGTTCGGGATTTGGTTCATAGGTTGAAAAACTGAGGTTTCGAGTCAGGTTTTTGGGTAAAAAATGGTTTATCCCGTAAAAAATAATTGCCGCGACGGAAGGTTCCGCGGCGAGCAGGAGCGAAGCCCCGGCAATATCGCTGACGGCAAGAAAACCAAACAGAGCAAGTTTAAAGTAACGTTGACGTTCCGCGGCAGGCATTTTTTTCCAGCGTTCCGGAATAATATTTTGCGGATCCGCGAATTCTTCCTTCAACTCCGCGCGGAGAAACGACGTTAATACGCGTTCGTCAATTGCGGGAGAGGTATTTTGAAGAAGTGAAGCAAGCGAAGTCAGAGCCGGAATATCGTGCGGCGTCCAGTCCGTATCCTCACAGACCCATCCCGCCGCGTTCCACAGTTGAAGAGAAGCGGCCGTGGAGAGACTGGATTTTGTTCCGGTTTCCGTTTTGCCGGTTTTCAAATCATTGGTCAGCGCATGGCAAAAATAAGAGCCGATTCGTCCTGCCGTATCCTTTTGACGATAAGAAAGATGGAGAAGAACTGCGCCGCATTCCGTTTCAGGGAGAAAAACAAGTCGGCAGGGAGCTTTTGAAGGCGGCGTGTTCTCTTTTTCAATGGCCGACGCGTCGGAGGGCAGATAGTAGTAAACGTAACGCTCAAGTTTTCGGAAAATATCGCGAAGAACGTCTTTGGGGACGGAAGCGGCGCGCGCGCTGTATCCGAGC
>CAZWOV010000451.1:0-2616 GCA_964635645.1 uncultured Planctomycetaceae bacterium
CGAATTTGGCTCAAAGTTCGGATTTGACGACGCCGACGGCTTCCGCGTCCAACGCTGGATTTTCGCCGCAATTAGGAAATTTGGCGGGTTCCGGCGACGTTCAAAATTCGGCGGCCAGCGAATCTGGAAGTCTGGATTCTCTTCCCGCGTCGCTGGATACGCTTCCCGGGACGGCGCCCGCTTCCGACTCCGGGTACGATATGACGAACGAATTACCCGCGTCGCTTTGAAGAAAAGTTGCGGGGGTCCTATCGACTTTTTTTGAAAATACTGTATAATTAAAAAATCTGTGGAATTCGGGGCGGCTCTTCCCCGGCAGATGGTCATAAAAACTACTTGATTTAAGGAAATTTTAAAATGTACGATTCCAGCGAATTGAAACAGCTTCTTCTCGACCGCGCGTTAAAGTTCGGCGATTTCATTCTTGCTTCTGGAAAAAAAGCTAAATATTACTGCGACGGAAAGCAGATTACGCTTAGTTCCAAAGGCGTTCGTCTTGTCGGCGAAGGAATGTTGAAGTTGATGGAAGAGGAAGAAGAATTTCCGAAGGCCGTCGGAGGAATGTCGATGGGGGCGGATCCAATCGTTGCGTCGATTATCACGATGGCAGACGTTCAGGGAAAAGATTTGAAAGGATTTCTGGTCCGCAAGGAAGCTAAGGGGCACGGTACCAATAAATTTATTGAAGGTCCCGTTCAGCCCGGCGATTCTGTAGTTATTGTGGAAGACGTTGTTACGACCGGCGGTTCGTCGCTTAAAGCGATTGAACGCGCGGAAGAATTTGGTCTGAAAGTGAAAACGGTCATTGCTATTCTGGATCGCATGGAAGGCGGTCGCGAAGCGTTTGAAAAAGCGGGTTATCAGCTGAAAAGCCTCTTTACCATTCGTGATTTTGGTCTTGAACCGCCGCAGGATTGAGTTGGAAATTTGAGTGTTGAATTGCCGAAAATGGATTTTAGTAAAATGAACCGACGATATTTTCTTTTGGCTTTAACGTTTTTCGCGCCGATGTTTTCCGGATGCGCGTTGACGCGTTCGCGTTGCGGCGACGAATGCTGCGCCCAGAAAAATTCTTTGTCGAAAGATATCGACGAAGCGCGCAGAAAAGACGAAGCCCAGAAAAAAAATCTCGATGGAACGAAAGAGAAAAAAGCTCCGAAAGGTTTTCTTTACGGAGGACTTTCTTCGGAAGCGCGAGATATCGAAGATCATCTTTACGGAAATTAAATTTTGGAAATTTCAGAATCGAAAAGAGAAGAACCAAGAGCCGTATTTGTTTTGAATACGGCTCTTTCTGTTGAATGATGATATTGGGAACGATTTTAATGCGGCGATGAATTGGAGAGATTTTTACGGTTTCAGTCCTCCGGTATTCGGATCGTAACGCCAGACTTCTTTTCGGATGTTTCCGTTTGTCTCTTTCGTCTCGACTTCCAGAATTCCCGCGCGGGAGTCGTCGCCGACTTTGGTCTCAGTCGCGAAAATCCATGGCGAATCCGGGGTTTCGCGTATGAAACATGAAACGGAGCGAACGGAATCGTCTGAACGGATCATGGCCTGTTTTTTCTTTTCGGGAACGCTCATTTCAATACCGGATCCGTCTTTAAGCAAGTGAATGGAGAAACGGACCTTTCCGGTTGCGTCGGGAAAGTCCATCGTTGAATCCAGAGGCTGAACTCCGGTTTTGTCTTTGATCGTGATTCCGTTTTCCATAACCTGGGCTGAATTGTGAACAATTTTTCCTTTTTCATCCAGAATATAGTGGCAGAAGTGATTGTCGTTCCAGGAATTCCACATAAGCATGATGTGAAAATGCGGCGGAAAATCAACGTGCCCGTTTGGAAAATTCGTTTCAAAACCGTAAAGATTAATGACTCCTTTTACCGCGTCGGGAGAATCCGTGAAACCCATTTCACGCATCATTTCACGCGCGGCGAAAAGGTAATTCAAATGCGCTTGAATTTCATTTTTGGGATAGGGGATTCCGCGGTATTTTCCCGCCTGAAGTCCTTCTACATTATGGAAAATTCCCATGGAAACGGCGCCGAATCTGGGCAAAACGGTAGTAAATCCAGTCGGCGTTTTCCGGGCAGTCGGACGGAGCTTTAATTCGTTGCTTTCGTCGCGATTGAGCCATTCGGCTCCATAAACATTGGAGACGGAAACGTTTGGCCAGAAAACGGAAATTTCCGGCGCCGACAGGTCTTTACCGTCCGATTCAATCGTGAAATAGTATTCCCGCGGATTCAGACCGGTAAATTTCTCTCCTTCGACGAGCCGCCAACCTTCCGGGAGTTTGAGTTGAGGAGCCTCCGTTTCTCCAAATTGAGCTTTCGTGATTTTGACTCCCCATCTGGCGACTTCGTTGGCAAAAACGGGAGCGTTCGGAGCGGCGATAAGGATCAGGACGACGAAAAAAAAGAGGAAAAAAAGGGGGCGGGTAAACGGAAATCTGAAATTATTTGGATTTTGAGCGGAGTTTGCGTCCATTTTGATACCTGTTCAGTAAAATAAAGCCGAAACCGACATGAAGAAAACTCGTTCGTTTGTCTTCGCGTCGGTTTCCCATAGTTCAGTTCTCATTCAATTTCCAGAGCGTCTTTCAGGGACAAGACG
>CAZWOV010000452.1:0-2606 GCA_964635645.1 uncultured Planctomycetaceae bacterium
GCGGTAAATTGCGACCGCCTTCAGTCCGAGTTTCCACGCTTCGACGTAGGCGTCGTAAACGTCTTTTTCCGCAGCGTCTTTCGGCAGATTGACGGTTTTGGAAATGGCTCCGGAAAGGAAGGGCTGCGCGGCGGCCATCATGCGGATATGCGCCTGCCACGGGATGAAACGCGAACCGTTCTGCGGTTTGAAGGCGCAGTCGAAGACGGAAAGATGTTCCGGGCGCAGATTTGCGGCGCCTTCGATCGTGTCCTCCTTATCGATGTAGACGAGGATGGAATCGACGTCTTCCTGCGAGTAGCCCAGGCGTTTGAGGGCCAGAGGAACGGTACGGTTGACCAGTTTCATGAATCCGCCGCCGGCGAGCTGTTTGTACTTGATCAGGGCGATGTCCGGTTCAATTCCCGTGGTGTCGCAGTCCATCATGAAACTGATGGTGCCGGTAGGAGCCAGCACGGTGACCTGCGCGTTTCGGAATCCGTAACGCCGCCCGTCGTTCAGGACCTGATCCCAGACGCTTCGGGCCGCGTCGCGAAGATAACGCGGCGCATTTTTGATTTTTTCGGCGGCTTCCCAGTGCATTTGCATGACGCGGAGCATGTCTTCCCTGTTCGGTTCGTACTCGGCGAATGTTCCGACGGCCCGGGCCAACTCGGCGCTCGTTCGGTTTGCGACTCCGTGCATGATGGCGGTAATCGACCCGCATATGCCGCGTCCTTCGTCGGAATCGTACGGGAGTCCCAAAGCCATGAGGAGACTTCCGAGGTTTGAAAAACCAAGTCCAAGCGCACGGTATTTATGGCTGTTTTCGGCGATTTTTCGCGTGGGATAACTTCCGCGGTCAACGATAATTTCCTGAGCGACGAGCATGATTCGACAGGCGTTTGCGAAGCGTTCGACGTTGAAAATACCGGTTTCTTCATCAAAGAAGCGCATCAGATTGACGCTTGCCAGATTGCAGGCGGAATTGTCCAGGAACATGTATTCGGAGCAGGGGTTCGAGGCGTTGATTCTCCCGGATTTGGGGCAGGTGTGCCACTTGTTAATGGTGGAATCGTACTGAACTCCCGGGTCGCCGCAGAGCCATGTTCCGCGCGCCAGTTTTTGGAGCACTTCGCGGGCGGGCCAGGAAGGTCCTTCTTTTTCAGGGTCGGTGACCCAATGCGTCGTCCATTGTTTGTCTTCCAGAACGGCGTTCATGAATTCGTCGGTCAGCCGAACGGAAAGGTTGGCGTTCTGGAACATCGTCGAACTGTAGGCGGCGTCGTAGTCGTAGCCGTTGGCCATGAGGAGCTTGGCCTTCGCTTCTTCCTTGACCTTGCATTCGATGAAATCCATCACGTCCGGGTGCCAGACTTTAAGCGACTGCATTTTTGCGGCGCGGCGCGTTTTTCCTCCGGATTTGACGACCGCGGCGATCTGGTCGTAAACGCGCATGAAAGAAAGGGGACCGGAAGGGCGTCCTCCTCCGGAGAGTTTTTCACGGCAACTGCGCAGGGTGGAAAGGTCCGTTCCCGTTCCCGATCCGAACTTGAAGAGCATGGCTTCGCTCCGCGCCAGTTCCATGATGTCTTCCATGTTGTCGTCGACGCTCTGGATAAAGCAGGCGGAACCCTGCGGAAATTCGTAAGAATTTTTGGGCTGCTCGACGACCTTTTTGTTTTTGTTCCACGCCCAGTTGCACTGGTCTCCCTTAATATGGTACTGCGCGTGGAGCCCGACGTTAAACCAGACGGGACTGTTGAAGGCGGCGGTCTGATGAAGACAGAGATAGGTTAATTCGCGATAGAAATTTTCAGCGTCTGTTTCAGAGGCGAAGTATCCGTCCTCTTTTCCCCAGTCGGCGATGGTTCTCGCGACGCGGTAAATAAGCTGACGAACGCTGTTCTCGCGTTGCGGCGAACCGTTTTCTCCAAAAAAATACTTGCTTGCGACGACGTTTACCGCCAACTGGCTCCACGTAACCGGAAATTCGCAGTTTTTCTGCTCAAAAATAAGTTCGCCTTTGTCTCCCTTGATTTGAGCGGTTCTCAAATCCCAGGCGACCGTATCGAAAGGATCGGCGACGTCTTCCGGGCAAAAGACGGCGGGTATACGTAATTTTGACGTAATGGAATCCTGCATCGGAACCTGTGACATAAAAAACTCCTGAGTGTTTATTTATTTCTGGTAAAATCGCGCAGACGATAAAACGAGTCCCGCGTAAAAAACGCGCTGAAAATTGTTTGTGAAACCGTCCGTAGTTTTTGACGAGAGTAAGCTGGAGCAGACGACGCATTGAGCGCGCCTATTTGTCTTTTTTCTTATCGGACGGATGAATCAAAGGCTTCATCGTATTTCCGAGGAATTCAGACGAACGTTTCCGGTTTTGCCGTTAACCAGATATTGTGCTCTTTTTTTTGACGCCTACCATATCATGTTGACGACGCGGTCAGTTTACCATTTATTTCGGATTTCGTCAAGTAACCCTCCCGGAAAGAAAAAAAAGCCGTATTTTAGTGGATGGGAAGATTTTTGGAATATTAAACAGAAATGAGAAAAGGAGGAATTTGCGAGTCTTAGACTCGTTGAAATAAGAGCTTTGCGCATGTTCGGACTTTTTGAAT
>CAZWOV010000453.1:0-2590 GCA_964635645.1 uncultured Planctomycetaceae bacterium
CTGGGGTACGCCTTCTTTTATACCGGGTCCTATATGTACGGCGACAAAGTCGCGTCGGACGATATGAAAGCCAGCGTGCAGAGTCTTATTGCCTGCCTCGTCCTTGGCGTTGGTCAGGTTTGCGGTTCTGTTTTGGGGGGAAGCCTTATGGCCGCGTACCCTGCTCAGATGACGTCCTTTGCGTTTGAAACCGTTCCGTCTCCCGCTGCTGAAACCGCTCCGGCGTCTGCCGTTGAAGCTGTTCCGGCTCCCGTCGCTGAAACCGCTCCGGCGCCTGCCGTTGAAGCTGTTCCGGTTCCCGCCGCTGAAGCCGCTCCGGCGCCTGCCGTTGAAGCTGTTCCGGCTCCTGCCGCTGAAACCGCTCCGGCAGAGACTCCGACTCCAGCAGAGTCGACCAGCGCGGTTGAATCCGCGGTTTCTTCAGAAGACGTATCGGGAGTCGTTTCGGAATCGGAAGCGAAAACCGAAGAAGCTCCCCGGAAAGACTTTCCGCTCCCGGCATGGAGCGATCCCGCGCTTGCCGACAGCGCATGGCAGAACCTTGATTTGAGCCGTTACGTAAAGAAAACGGATCCTAACGCTCCGAAACCGGCCAATCTGAATCAGATTGCCAGGGATAATGTTTTGACCCTTAATGATATTCCGGCGGAAGGAATCGTTTTTGGCGAAACGCTCTATACTCAGGAAATGCTTCAGGCAATGCTCCGTCAGGTTTACGCCGCGGTTCATCCGGATGCGAAAGACGTTGCCGACGCCGATATTAAAGTGTCGCTTGCGGAGTACCAGAAAATTCAGTGCAACGATTGGAGCAAAATCTATCGTTTGCCGATGATGATGGTGGCGGTCGCGTTCATTCTGTTCCTGTTCCTTGGTAAAAATCCGGAAGCAATTCGCGATTGAAACGGATTTGATTTCCGCGTTGACTTTGAATGATTTTAACAGGCTGTCGATTTTATATTTCGGCAGCCTGCTCCCTTGACTTTTTTGTTTTTTGGGGTAAAATAAACAGAGTAAAGAGAATCTGAGGAGATTGAACGATGAATTTTTGGACGCTCTGTTTTTTCAGTCTTGTTCCGTTTCATCATGCGGCCGTTCATCAGGCGGACTTGACCGCTTGTCCGGATTATGTGCAGATCCTGCGCTGGGGAGAGGAAATTCTTGTCCGTCCAGTTTGCGCGGAACAATCTGGTTCAGGGAACGAATCCGAAAATTCAGTTTGTCAAAACGCGAATTCATTGTTTCCTGAAGTATGCGAGGAAGAAAGAGAACCGGTCGTCGATCCGTATACCGTACGGAAAGATTCAATTCGGCAACCTGCGCGGCTGACGATTTCTGAAAATGAAGCGGTTCCATTGGCCGAAACTTTTTCCATTCCAACCGTTCCTTCGTCCAATGTTCAACTGGCGGTTGCGGAAGAAAACATTCCGTCAATCTCTCCGCATGATTCGAATCATACCGCGTCGGCCAATACGTCGGCTTCTCCCGTGAATGAATCGGCAACGCGGGCGCCGGTTCGCCGTCCATGGGGGGCGCTGACTTTTTGCGTTTTTCTTCTTCTGCTTTCCGTGAGCGCGAACGTTTTTTTAGGATGGCAGTTAGTTGAGACGCGCCGAATGAAAATGAAATAGCGTTCCTCAATTGCCGCGAGCTGGATGAAAAACGTGAATACGCTGAACCTGAAAAGTATTTTAAAAACGGGAGATTTTGAGTTTTCTGGATTTACCGGTTCATTTTTCAAAACATTCTGCGAAGTTATTTGCGGTCTGAAATTTTCAGACGTTTCAACTATCGATAATTCTTCCGTATTTTTTCAAGCTCAAACCTGCGTTGCGGAATTTTTTGAGGAATTAAGCGAAAGTTTTCATCCCATTTGCCGAAAAAATGCGTTTTTGAGACCTGAGAATTTTTTCCTGGCGGAAACGCTTTTGAAATCGGGATTTTCTATTCATTCCGTTTCTGATGAGAATTTTGCGTTGGGTCTGGCCGCGGTTCATGACTTTGACCTTCATTCTACCCGGCGGATGCTTCTGTCTGCGGGCGAGACGGCGGATCCGGTTCCCGTTCTTCAAATGATCGTTCCATGCCGTTCCGTCTGGCTTGGCTGGAATGAAGTTCCGAAGTTATTTCCTTCTGAGAATCAGAAAGACGTTTTTTGGGTCGAGCTGCGCCGTACGAGTTTTTGTTTCTTAAATAAGACGCAGAAAACGGAAGTATTGTCCCGTTCGGTGAAAGAAACGCCGAGTCCTTTCGAAAATCTTCGTTTGGCGCCTGAAAATTCCGATATTCTGAAAATCAGTTTCCAATGTCCTGAAATCGTTGAAAATCTTCGTGCGCGCCGCCAGGAAGTTCAGGAACGCATTAAAACGCTTAAAAAAGGTCTTTTTGGTAAAACGTGCAGTTCCATTAAGCTGATAGACAGGCAGTCCCAGCCGCAGGAATGCGAGAAACTCGAAAAACTTTTTTCTACGGCGTATCAGGCTTTTCGCTGGATTCATGAATTTGACGGCTATCCTACTTCCGAACATCTTGAGTTGTTGCGCGATTATGCGAAACTTTGCGCTTCTTCATTGTGTATTTTGCGGACGTTCTC
>CAZWOV010000454.1:0-2585 GCA_964635645.1 uncultured Planctomycetaceae bacterium
CCCGCTTCGGGCGCGACTGAAGGGCACGGCGCGGAAAAGAGGCCGTTTCCTTCGTTACGCCAGTCAGAGAGGGTAATTCCTCCGGAAACGACGGCTCGCCGACCTTTCGCTCCGCGCCAGACGACGGGCGCGTCAGGACCGCCGGAATCTGCCGACTCGAAAACCAACGGTTTTTCCAGAACGTATCGTCCTCCGGCCAGCTCTACCGTAACGGCTTCTTCCGGATGTTCCAATCTGAACGCGCGAACCGCGTCGCGGGCTTTTTCAAGCGACGTGTAGGGCGTCGAGGAAGAACCGTCTTCTTTTTGGGGAACGGCGGTCGGCGCGACGGCTTGAGGAGGAACGACGTAGAAGGTTTTCGCAGTTGCGCTTTCGTTCCAGCCCCCCGTTAAAACGTTAACAATTATTATGGAAAAAAACGTAAATAAGTAAAAACGCGGCATGACAGACTCCTGATTTTAATGGATTTTTTTTCATTCTAGTTTGGAAATAAAAAAAGTCAAGCGTTCCCCCAAAAATTTTTTGAGAGTTTTTCAAAAAAACAATCGAACCACCGTAAAACAAAACGGCGGAGTTAAAAAACTCCGCCGTTGGCCTGGCTTTATCGCGTTTTGTTAAAATTCTCAATATCGGGAAGTCCCGGAACCCCCGGAAGTCCCGGGTTGCGCCGTATTTCCTTTTGCCTCGGACGTTTTGTCAACCTCGGAGTCGTTTTGAGCGGCGGCCAATTCGGCTTTTGTCGGCCGGTCGATCAGGAAACCTCCGCTTGTTCCGCGTTGAATCGAAGCGTTATTCCTGGCGCGGCATCCATAAACGTCCGTTCCGCCGTAATCGAGAAGGAAACTGAAATTTCCGCCGCAGTTGGGAAGATCGTGATAGGTGATATTTCCCGAAGCGTATCCCTGACTGGAGCCTTTGTAGGTATCGTTTCCGGAAAAATTTACCAAAACGCCCAAACTTGCCTGCGCTCCCTGTCCCTGATTTCCACTTCCGGCGCCGGTGATGACGTCGTCGCCGCCGTAGTCGTAGAAAAAGGCGACTCCGCAATCCCAGGCAAACCCTTCGGACATAATCGAAGCCCAATAGGTATCGTCGCCGGCGTCTTCAAAGAAGAATCCGGCCGCGTAATGGCACCCGAAACCGGAGCTGAAACGCTGGAATTTCGATTCACGCCTCGGAGAGCCGTCCCACATGACGCTCGTGGACCCCTGGTGAACGTCGTTTCCGGCAAAATCGCGGAGGAATCCAAGTCCCATCCAGTAACCGCCGCCGTGCGCGATATAGTCGTATTCGTAGCGGTCGTCGCCTTCGCCTTCAAGAAGCATTCCGATACCGCCGGCGGCAACGCCTCGGATCCCCGTTCCAAGCCCCTGGCCCCAACCTTCGTAACCGGGAGTGTCGGGGTAGGAATCGTAGTACATTCCGCCCGTATAGTAGAAATCATCGCCGGTGCAGTCTTCAAGGACGCCGCAACCGAGAGGCTGGCCCATTCCCTGAGACCACATGGCCGCGTGGTAACGGTCGTTTCCCCGTCGGTCCACCAGAATTCCCACTCCGCAGACGGCCGTTCCCTGAACGCGCCGGACGCCGTCGTATGAGTCGTCGCCGTCGTAGTCAATCAGTGCGCACGCTCCTCCCATGGCGGAAGCCTGAGCGTGATGTTTGGCAATGTATTTGTCGTTGCCTTCGACGTCGACAAGCATGGAAATACCAAGAATACAGCTGCCCTGAATACCTGGAAGAGAACCGCGGTAGACGTCGTCGCCGTGAAGATCAAGAATGCCCAGGACCGGACGTTTGAGATTGACGGCGCCTTCCAGATAGGTATCGTCGCCGCCAAGGTCGATGATGCAGCACACGTTTTCCATTTTCTCAATATCGTAAGTGTTGGGACCGCGTCCGCCGATGATAATAATTCCAGCCTGCGTTTCTATGATTCGAGCAATCGAACCGGTTACGCCCTCAAATTGCAAATTGGACGAACTCTCCTCCATGGAATCGATCATACGGATGAAAACAGGGTCCATCAACAGAGACAGACGCGCAAGTCCCTGGTACATTGCCGCCTGGTCAATTGCCTGCATAGCCAGAATCTGCTGTTTTCCCGAACCGCGCATGGAAACCGTATGGCCGACGGAAGCTTCCAGCGTAAGGATACGGTGCGCGTAATTGGAAACGAGTTTAAGCTGATCCTGACTCAAAGGCGCGATGGCGCGGCCATGGCAAAGCAACGCTTCCGTCAGCGCTTTTTCAAGCTCGGAAATCGCCGAGTCCGTGGTTTTACCGGTAAAATACGCGGGAACGGTTATTCCTGAATTGTCGACGTCCATGCGCTGGGCGATTTTTTGAAGCGCTTTGCAAAAACCGAGCCGACCAAGACAAAGGTCCAGATGAACGCGACGGGTAAACTCGTCCGCTTCGCCCGCCCCTTTGAGCGGATCCGCCATGATTTCCTTGAACCATGTCAAACGGCCAAGGCCATTAATTTCTGAACCGGAACGGACTCCGTCCGTATTGCGCAACACGCCCGCAAGGTAGTTTCTCCACTGATTGTACCGCTGATTCAAACCGCGAGAGCCTATTCC
>CAZWOV010000455.1:0-2572 GCA_964635645.1 uncultured Planctomycetaceae bacterium
TTCCTGAGGTGGGCGGTCTTTTTCTTCTGAAAACGGTAAAAACGGAAGTTGCCGTTGAAAATTTGGGATGTTTGAAACTTCGCGAAGCGTTTCAAATGAATCAAAATACAGCGTCGTGGCGCAGGAGCGGGAGGCGGACGTTCATTTGCGCCCGTTCGGTTTCGTTTGGAAATGGATTTTCATGTTTTTTTCGTTATTTTCAATCCGAAAAACAGCTCTTTACTGTCTAATATGTTCTCTTTTTCTGTGCGGTTTACGAGGCGTTCTTCCAACGCAATCTAACGATGCGGATTTATTCTGTTTTTCTCTTCAGCCTGTTTCCGTTATGGCGCAGGGAACCGTTTATTCGCGGCCGCAATCGAAAAAACAATCTGAAGAGGCGAAAGAGCGCGCTCAAAAACGGAAGGAAATTCGCGAACAGGAGCGGAAAAAGGCGTACGAGCTTCAGATGAGCGTCACGCCCGCCATGGTTCAGAATGCGATAGACGGCGGAGTCGAATATCTCAAATCGGTTCAGCATTCAACCGGGGGGTGGAAAGAGGAAGAAATTCATGTCGGAGGCGTTTCCGCGCTCTGTACGCTTGCTCTTTTAAACGCCGGCGTTCCCGTCGACGATCCGCATATGGTTCGAGCCTTGAATTTTCTTCGGAAAATCGACCCTACTTCCGGACCGGTAGAAAGCAATTACGTGGCGGCGCTTCAGACAATGGTTTTCTGTATGGCGGACCCGCGGAAAGACGCCGGACTGATTCGCAGAAATATCGTATGGTTCATTAAACGGCAAAAGGAAAAGGGAACGCGCATTGGAGCCTGGGGATATCCGTACGGCGACGGCGATCCTTCCAACTCTCAGTTTGCCCTCCTGGCTCTTTATGAAGCGGACCAGCTTGGGTTGACGATACCCGACAACGTTTGGCGAAGCGCCGGCAAATACTGGGAAAAAATCCAGAATATGGACGGATCCTGGTCTTACTATTTTTTTCCTCCCGAGATGGGCAAACAGACGGTCGGTTCCGGATCAATGACTTGCGCGGGGATTGTTTCTCTGCTTATTTCCGCTGAAAAGTCGGAGTTGGCCGATGCCGCGATTGAAGGGGAACGGTTTATTCCGTGTCGGCGTCAAACGAATAATCTGACCAAGAGAATGAATCACGCTCAAAAATGGATGGCGGATCATTTCAGCGTGACCAGAAATCCCGGCAATAAAGATTGGCTTCTCTACTACCTTTACGGTCTGGAACGCATGGGACGCATGACGGAACAGAGATTCATCGGCGGGCACGACTGGTATCGAGAGGGGACCGCTTATCTGCTTCGTCTTTCCCAGACTGTCGCGCAGGAAGACAAGATGTTTGTTTATTGGGAGGGGACGACCGCAAGTGAAAAACTCCGTCCCATTGGAACTTCCCTTGCGCTTCTTTTTCTCTCAAAAGGACGTTACCCGGTTTTGATAACGAAGGTCCGTTTTGCAAAGGATACCGAAGACTGGAATTGGCACAGACACGACGTGGGTAATCTCGCCCGATTTGTCGAACGAAAATGGGAGAAACACGTTACGACTCAGAGCGTTGATCTTGAGGACGCTTCCGTCGAAGATCTTTTGCTTTCGCCCGTTCTTTTTATTTCAGGCAAAGACTCCCCCTGCCCTAAAGATCCCATTTTGCGTCGGCAATTTGGGCGGAAACTGCGCGATTACGTGGAACGCGGCGGATTCATTATTGCGGAAGGCGTATGTCCCGGAGGAACTTTTGATCAGGGGATGCTGCGGCTGGTGAAGGAAATCTTTCCGGAAGAAGGCATACGTCTTGGACTGACGCCTCCCGATCATCCGATCTGGAACGCCGAGACGGCTATTTCGTCAAAGTACCTGCGTCCGATTTATTGTCTGGATTATGGATGCCGCACGTGCCTTCTTTTTCTTCCGGCTGAAAATCATTCCGAGCCTTCCCTTTCATGTCTTTGGGAGCTTGCGCCGGAAATGCGTCAGGGAAAACTGCATTCGGCGGCGGTTAAAAAAGAGATTCTTGCCGGGATGAATTTGGGACTGAATATTCTTTCTTATGTTACGAATCGCGAGTTGCGCGGAAAAGAGGAGAGTTTTGCAAACGTTTCGTCTCCGGAGGAAGAAACGATTCGCGAGAAAGAATCTCATCGGCGGGGGCGCCTTTCCGTCGCCAACCTTCGGCACGGCGGCGGTTGCGAAACGACCCCGAAAGCTCTTCGAAATCTTCTTGTCAGCGCAAACGGCCTATTAAAAAACCCCGCCGGCGTTCTGGAAGAAACAATTTCGGCGTCATCGGATAGAGTTTTTGAATTTCCTGTTCTTTTTATTCAGGGACGGTATTCCTTTCGATTTACTCCCAATGAAAGACGAACGCTTCAGACGTATCTGGAGCGCGGCGGAATACTGCTGGCCAATTCCATTTGCGGGGCAAATGCGTTCGACGAATCTTTCAGAAAAGAAATGAAGTTGATCTTACCGAACGCCGAGCTGGAACGAATTTCGCCGTCCGATCCGCTTTGCACGCGGGAACTCGGCGGGTTTGACCTTTCGCAGATACGGACCCGTTCC
>CAZWOV010000456.1:0-2560 GCA_964635645.1 uncultured Planctomycetaceae bacterium
TTCCGCAACCGACGATGGCAAATCCGTATTTTTTCATGATTCGTTTCCGTTGAGTATAGTAGTGAAATTAAATTTCTGTAGATTTATTTTAATTGGAAGGGGAAAAAAGTCAAGGCGTGAACCGTACGTTTTACTTATTTCCGAAATTTTTCGAAACTTGAATCCGTAACAATGTGATTTTGAACCCTTAACCCCTTTTTACGAGATATTCATACCGAAAAGTATTTACTCGAGCCAGCGTTCCGCCCATTTTTCCAGAAACATCAGCGACCAGAGCGTTCCTCCGTAACTCCCAATACCCTGCGCGTGATCGCGATAAAGCTTTTTGGCGTAATTAATGTCCACCCACTGCGAAATTCTGGAATTTTTTCCAAGTACTTCTTCGCGGAAAATTTCTTTCAGAGGACCGCGGAGCCATGCGTCCGTTGGAAGCTCAAATCCCTGTTTGGGCCGGTTCTTCATCTTGATTGGGAACTGCGGTTCAAACGATTTACGAAGGATCCATTTTCCCAGTCCTTCGCGGATTTTGAATTCTGACGGAATCTGGCCGGCAAGATCGAGAATTTGGGAGTCAAGGAATGGAGAACGAACTTCCAGCCCGTACTTCATGGACGCTCTGTCAACTTTGACCATAGCTTCAGGGAGCGCGACGGATATTTCCGCCATCTGCATTCCGAGAAGAGCGTCTCGTCCTCCGGCAAGCGCAAATGCTTCCGCAAACTGTTTTCCAATGTCGGACGGAGTGAAATTTTCAGCGCGGTAAAGCGGTGCAAGAAGTTTTTGACGAAGCGGATTTCTGCAAAAAGAAAGCGAATTGGCATACGCTTCGCCCGCCGACATGGAGAGATTTCGAAAACAGGTTTTCAGACGAAAAATCCGCGGCATAAAATCCATTTTGGGATAAATTGCCCCTAGCGGTCCAAAAATCATTTTTCGGAGAAAAGAAGGCGTCAGACGACGGATTCGATCTTCTTTCAAATCGTGAATCTGCCGCGCGTAACCGGCAAAGCATTCGTCTCCGCCGTCGCCGGAGAAGACGATTGAAACATGGTGCGAGGCAAGACGCGAGACCAGGAGCATTGGAAGAGCGGAGGGGTCGGAATAAGGTTCGTCGTAACATTCGACAAGATTATTCAGTTCTTCAACCGCGTTTGGCTCTATGATCTCCTGAAACATGTCGGTGCCGAACCGATCGGAAATTAATTCCGCGTATTTCAGTTCATTAAAGTCGCTTTCCTTAAATCCGATAGAAAAAGTAGGAATAGCTTCGCAACCCAGTCGGCTCTGAATGGCGACGACGATGCTGGAATCCAGACCGCCGCTTAGAAAAGCGCCCGTTCCGGGCATTTCTCCCTTCATCATCGTAATTGTTTCGACGAGCCGACTCTGAATACGCTCCGTCCAATCCGCAAAATCGAGAGCATCGTTCACATGCGGAATAAATTTCCAGTAACGGAAGGGACCCTGCGAGCGAACGGCGCCGACGCCGTCCAAACGAAATCTCATCCATGAACCGTGAAGTACTTTGCGTATTTTTTGATAGATGGAACGTTCTCCCGGAACGCATCCCATGATGAAATAATCTTCAATAGCCGTGAGATTGACGTCGCGTTGAATATTACCGTGAGCAAGGATTCCTTTGATTTCGGAAGCAAAGAGAAATTTTTCTTCGTCCTGATAGTAGTAGAGCGGTTTTTGTCCAAGCGGGTCGCGCACAAAATAAAAAGCGTTTTCCGCCGAGTCCCAGACGACGGCGGCGAATTTTCCCCGAATTTTGGGCAACATCCGCTCAAGACCGTATTCTGCGAAAAGAAAAGCCATCAATTCGGAGTCTTCGTCCGTCTGGAGTTCAAGACCAAGATCGTCCAGTTCTTCGTGAAGCTGCTGCGAATTGTAGATTTCGCCGTCTAAAAGCACGATCAGAGTTCGTTCGCCAAAATGATATTCAATCGGCGAGTCGGCCGGTTCAAAAACAGTTTCAGCCCAAAGACAGGCTCCCAGACCGATATTGTTTTTGAAGTAGTAGGCTTCGCCGTTTTTTCCCCTGTGAGAAAGTACGGCGCTCATTTTCTGAAGCGTAGAAACGTCTACGTTTCGCGATGCGTTTGCGTTTCGATAAACGACGCCAAAAATTGCGCTCATGGCAGGATCAAAGGTCCCATAAAAAAAGCCGCGTGCAAATCGGAATTCGAAAGTTTCGCGGTACGTCTGAAAAAAATAGAAATAAAAGGATTGCTTATTGCCGATTATTTTTATTTTCAGGCAGAACCGCGTCCGTGGATTCCGGTTTCTGAATACCATCTCCGTCGGGGGCTTTACGAAATTTGACTACTCTTGCGGGCACGCCAACCGCAACGGCATAGTCAGGAACATCTTCCAAAACGAGTGCGCCCGCGCTGATAACGCAATGTTTGCCTATGTTCGCGAGCACGACTGCGCGTTCTCCAATCCAGGAATCTTCGCCAATGGTCAGACGCGGAAAAATTCCGCCCTGTTCCCGAATAGGAACGTCCAGTCGATCAAAAAAATGCTGATTTGTTCCGTTGGCGATTGATACTCC
>CAZWOV010000457.1:0-2560 GCA_964635645.1 uncultured Planctomycetaceae bacterium
CAGTCGTGAACCGTTTTGGGGTAACCGTCCGCGAACAGTTCGTTGCGTACCGTCCATATGCGAACGCGGGCCGCGGCGGTATCCGGTCCGATTGACATGAAAATCGCCGGATAATCCAGAGCGGGGGAGCGACCGTAAACGGCTTCGTATTTTGCGTTGAAAATACCCGTCCAGTTTCGTCCCCCTTGCGTTTGCGTAAGAGTTACGTCGTCGAAAAAACAGATTGGAATCGTCGTTCCAAAATGTTCAGGGAAGCGTTCGTAAAATTTCTCATAGGTGAGCGAGATAAATTTTTTCATAGCCTCCGGATCCATGTTATCGACTTTATTTCCGTCTGTTTGCGCGTAGAAAACCATGATTTTCCATTCGCCTTCGGGAACAGTCCAGACGATTCGTTCGTTTTCTACTTTCGCGCCGCTTTCAGCTTTCGACAAATCGATTCTTTCCCAGGTTTTGAGGTTCATGGCCACGGCGGCCTGAAGCATTCCCTGACTCCAGCTCTGGTTCAGTTTTTTTGAAAAATTGAATTCCGCGTTTGGTAGGGGACCGATTGCCGTCCATTCTTCCATGTCGAGTCGCTTGGAACAGTCGTCGGGGAACAACTCTTTCATTTTGCCGCCGGCAGTTCCCGAAGGGAAATCGACGTCGTCGTAAAAAATGATTTTCTGGCCGCGCTTTTTCGCCTCGTTCAGGATTTTGCCGAAATACTCAAAATATCCGTCGGAAAGATATCGCGGTTCTGTTGGAACTTGACGGCCAAGCGGCAGAAATGTATATCCGCCAAATCCGTTGACGGCGCCTTTCTCGAAAAATTCATGGATAAGCTCGTCGGCGAGCGGTCCGTTTGTGTGCCAGAGCGGAAGACCTTTAAGTGGAATCTCGTTTCCTGGAAGGATCGTCGGCGCCGCCCGGAACTGTTCTTTCAGAGCGTCGGCGTACGTCGTGACCGGCTGAAAAAGGAAGGAGCTTAAAAGAAAAACATATGCCGAGATGATTTGAGGCATAAATAATAGAACAGGTTGTTTCATGGGTTTTCTCCGGAAGGAAGATTTTTTTCTTTTTATCTTATTTTACCTGAAAAAAGATATTTTTCAATTCGTCTTTGGTCAAAATTTTGATTTTTTGTAAAAAATAATTCTTAAGGCTTTTTAGTAACAGAAAATAAACTGTCTGCCGACGCGGAGTTTGCAGGTTTTAAAGAGCGTAAAGGAGATTGCCCCTGTCGAGGTTTCGTCTTTAAGCGAAGTAAGTATCGAGCGTACGCCAATTTAAAACGGAAAAAATTTTTTCAGGAACGGTGTTTGACAGTAAAGACCGCGTTTTATTGGAAACGCGTTGATCGCTTGGAATTTTAAGACGAACTCAACGATGAATTAGCCTTGCGCGTAATAAAACCACTAAGGAGCTTGACTTCTTCGCTTTTTGTGGTATAATAAAAAAACATGAAGACGCGAAAGCGAACGTAGAGTCTGCTAACCTTGCCCAATATGCCGTTTGGGTAGTAAATACTTCAGATTATATTCAAATTTAATTGTAAAGAGAGAAAAAAGATGGTTGACGTATTTGATAAACGGCAACGATCCCAGATTATGCGAAAAGTTAAATCGTACGGGAACGCAAGTACTGAAGTTAAATTAATATCAGTTTTTTCGGCTAATGACATTCACGGTTGGAAACGTAATTATTCTGTCAAGGGACGCCCCGACTTTGTTTTTCTGAATAAAAGGATTGCCATTTTTGTCGACGGCTGCTTTTGGCATGGACATGATTGTCGGAATACGCGTCCGAGCGACAACAAAGAATACTGGGACAAAAAACGGGAACGAAACATGAAGCGCGATCAGGAAGTGACGGCGTTATTTGAATCTCGCGGCTGGACGGTAATCCGCATATGGGAATGCGAGCTGAAAAAAAAGAATACGGATAATCTCATGAAAAAATTGGCGCCGCTATTCGAAAAATAAGTTTACGTTAAAAAACGCCGACAGACTTATTCTAATCTTATGCAAAATGAAATGTGAACAAAATAAACGGAGTAGGGCAGTTAAGATAGTAAGAAAACGGTGCGCTGAATAAAACAGCGCACAATCTCAATAAACGACAAAAAATCATGCCGCGGTGGCGGAAGCCGTTTCTATCGCAACAGCCTCATCCGTCGATGGAACGCTGTCCTTGACGCGAACAGATTCAAGAAGCGCCCAATCTTTTCGGTCGTAAAATTCAACGGTATCGCAACCGGAACGCCAAATAACAAACGTATTTTCTGATTTGTAAGACAATCCAAGGTAAAAACCGTTACGAACAATCGCGGCCATGGATAGATCACGATAATCGACAGTCTTGCCTTCGATCCTTGAAAGTACGCTGACAACGAGATTTAAAATCGGATCACATAAAATTGCAGCGCTCATTTTCTTAATCCTTTATGAAGGAATGATGAGGATAAAAAACTGCACAAACCGACTGAACCTGAATAACAGGAAAATGCTGGCAACTGAATCTCTCCTCCTGCAATTGCCTGACCTTATTTTATTAATTCGGAAATTTTTTCTAAAAATAT
>CAZWOV010000458.1:0-2545 GCA_964635645.1 uncultured Planctomycetaceae bacterium
ACAGTTTCGCGCCGCGTCCGTTTTGCGCCATCCCATTCGTTTTCGCATATTTTCTATTGTTTTCGGAACGTAATAAATTCCGATTCATTTTCAAAAAGGATTTTTTATGAAATCATTATTCCGCTTATTGTTTTCCGTCGCTTTACTTGCCTCAGCCGCATCCAGCGGTTTTCTACCCGTCAATACCGTTTTCGGCGCGCCGACTTCAAACCCGCCCGCCGTCGGCGTTTTTGATTCGGACGGTTTCACGCCTTTATTCAACGGTAAAGATCTTACCGGCTGGAAAGCGCGCGGCGGTTTCGCCGTCTATACGGTGGAAGACGGTATGATCGTTGGAAAATGCACTCCGGGAACTCCCGGAAACACGTTTCTCTGCACTGAAAAAAATTACGCCAATTTTCAGTTCCGGATCGAAGTCAAATATGTCGCGATGGGTAATTCCGGCGTTCAGATCCGCAGCCATTCAAAACCCGACGGAGATCGGGAACGGGTTTTTGGATACCAGTGCGAATTTGCGGACCGCGTCGCAATTGGCCAAATCTACGACGAAGGCCGCCGCGGTTGGTCCTATTCCTCAAAATTCCGCGATCTGAAACGTCCGGACGACTGGTTCCAGGCGGACGCTCCCCGCGCGTATCGGAAAAACGACTGGAATCTTGTCGAAATTCAATGCGTCGGCTCTTCGATCCGCACGTGGATCAACGGCGTTCCATGCGCCGACCTGATCGACGTTCTGGACGAGTCCGGATTCATTGGTCTTCAGGTCCATACCGGCAATTCCGGAACTCTTCTGTGGCGAAATCCTGAAATAAAAGAACTCCCGGAAACGCCCTGGAAAGAACTTTCCGGCAACATCGGCGATTTGAAAGACTTTACCGCCCGCAGTACCATCTCCGGACCGGACGCCCGCGTCCTGTGCGGCGAACAGTACGCTCAATTCATCCAGAAAACCAACGCGGTCGCCGTCTCCATCATCGGAGAACGCGCGGTTTTGAACCTCAACGGTAAAGAACTTTTCGACGTCGTCTCATCCGAAACTGCGGCCGCCCTGCGCGAAAAACTTATCGTAATCGACGTTTTTTGGGAAATACTTGAATTTACTCCGGAAATGAAAAAAATGGCGGAACGGTAAAAAATAACGCTGCGGAAACCGACTTCTCTGAAACGGCGGGTCGGCCGAAAACTCCCGCAGGCCGCGCCGAACGATTCCCGCTTCAATATTTTTCCCGCTTCAATTTCATTGAAAACAGCGTCCTTCAAAACCGTTGAAATTTTGAAGGACGCTGCCAATCAATCAGGAACGCAATTTCCCGCGCGACGCTCATTCTTCAAGACGGAGCGCCGTTCCGCGAATCTGTTCCGCAAGAACTTCCGCCTTCTCCGACGACGTAACGTAATGAAGGAATCCGTCGTATTTCATTGGAAAGGAGAGCGGGTTTCCGTAAAGATCAAAGCCTTTCGCGTCGGCGGCGGAACAGGTAATTTCCGCTCTTGCGGAACGAGGCCCCGCGACAATGGCAAACGACGTTCCGTCCCGCCGCGCATAAATCGCGGCGTAAACATTCGGAGAAAGCTCGCGATACTCTTTGAAATCCGAATCCTCCGCAAGCCATGCGTACTGGGAAAACGCCGCCAGCGACGGATGAGGATAACCGTCCGCGGAAAGAAGAAGTTGAAAAGAGCTGCGCGTAAGATTTTTGAATCCGTGCGCAGTGTACAGAAAAACGCGCTTAACGCCGCAATTCAGAAGCGACGCGGTATAGCGCGTTACGTCGTCCGCCAGCCGATGATACTTCTCGTTATTTTCCCAGGGAAGAACATGCCGGTAAATTCCATGAAACGAGCGGCCGCCGTCCGAACCGTTGCTCAAAGGACTTCCCTCCGACATAATAATCGCCTTCGTAATCGGACCGTATTTTTCTTCAAGAGGCGCGAACGTATTTTTCAGGTTGGTGTCGGCGCCGTCTCCCGGATAACAGAATGTTCTGGGAGAATACTGATGGTAATCTAACTCGTCGCAATATGCGTTTCCGCCGGCGTCTACGATTTGTTTCGTAAATTTCAGACCTTGTCCATACGTCCCAAATCCGGTGACGCGAACGTTCGGATTCGCCCGTTTCGCGCCCGCGTAGCCGGCCGCCATGACCTTCGTATACGCGGCGCCCTGATTCTCAAACGTAAGATACTTTCGTTTTTCCGTATCGTATCCGTAGTGGAAAAAACCGCCCCACGGTTCGTTCCAGACAAACCAGTCCTGAATATCGTCCGCGTAATGTTTTACGATTTGATACGCGTAATTTTCGAAATCCCCAAGATGTTCTTCCGTCGGCGCCGCAAAGTACTTCCAATAATGATCCGGCTTAAATTGCGTGTCCGCATAATAACTTGCCCACGTCGGAGCTCCGCCGAGCTGCCCGTAAAGCATCATGTTGTGTTTGCGATACTCTTTTATCTCGGAATCATGAAACGTCCACTTTCCTTTTTCCGCTTCCACGGCGGGCCACTGACAGTAAATAAATCCTCCGTCATGAAGTCGAACCCAGTT
>CAZWOV010000459.1:0-2544 GCA_964635645.1 uncultured Planctomycetaceae bacterium
CCCTGAACATTCTGCTCGACGCCCAGCGGCGCCTGGCGGAAGCGGAGATTGATTTCTTCCGCGCGGTCATCGACTACAATCTGGCCATTGTGGATATCCACACCCAGAAAGGTTCCCTCCTTGAGTACGACGGAATTACGCTCTCCGAAGGACCGTGGGCCTCTAAAGCGTACTTTGACGCGCAGAAACGCGCTCGAATTCGTGAAAAGGGACGCTACATGAATTACGGTTTCACTCGTCCAAACGTTATCTCGGAAGGCGCTTACCGTCAGCATACCGGACTTGTCGATCCGGCTAACCTTAAAAATCGCGTCCAGCAGGAAATCTTTAACGGAAACATTCCTGTGAACGCCGCGCCGGTTGAAGCCGGACCGGTTCAGGGTTCCGGACCGTCGATTCTGAATACGACCCCGGAAGAAAATCTGGAAGTCATACCCGCTCCGACGCCGCGGCAAACCGCAAATGCAAGCGTTATGCAGACTTCATTCATCGATCCGACCAATACGGACGTCGGACAGGTCCCCGGTGAAATTGGAAGCCGGACGTTCCTGAAGCTTAAAAAATAAAGATCGTACTCTGCTTGTCAGAGCTTAATGGGAGAAATCCGCTGGGCGCGCGTTCAGCGGATTTTTTATCGTATTATTTCGCCTTTCCTTTACTTCAATCGGGGCGTTTGCGCCGTTTAGGGTTTCTTCAGGCGGAGGCCGCAGACGGCGGATTGGGTTTTCGAAGAGGGGAATCGTTTGGAACGGAACGTTTGCGGCGGGGAATACTTGGCCAATGAAACGTGCGCAACGTAAAAGCATGGAAGAATAAAATGAAAAACGTGAATAATTTTAATGGAGCAGATTCAGAAGAAAGCGCGGGTTGAATGAGGAATACGGCGGACTTTCGCCGCCGCGTCGGCTATCCCCGCTCCGTTTGCCGCGAAAGACTGGAGAACGGGCGGGGAATAAATGGAGATATTGATTTTTTCGGTTCCGGAATGAAATGTTTATCGGCAAATGGTTCACGCCTGATTTCTAACGACGTCTACGATACGTTGGACGACTTCTTCAACGCTTAAACCGTCCGAAAGGATTCGTATGGCGTCCGGAGCGGGTTTGAGCGGAGCCGTTTGTCGGTTTGAGTCTTCGAAATCGCGCCGTTTGATTCCATTGAGAATATCCGCATATTCGACTTGTTCTCCAAGCCGTTTTTTCTGTTCAAATCGTCTTTTTGCACGTTCTTCCGGAGTGGCGTCCAGATAAATTTTGCAGTCTGCATGAGGAAACGCTACCGTCCCCTGATCGCGTCCTTCCGTAATGCAGTTCTTTTGAGCGGCGTATTCTCTCTGCATCCGGGTCAGGAGTTCCCGTATCTGGACGTTTTCGGCGGCGTATTTCGTTACGGCCGTTACTTCCAGAGTTTCCGCTTCGCGTGAGACGTCTTCGCCGTTGAGGAAGATATGGGGACCGTCAAACGTTAATTTTATTTCTTGGGCGATACGAAAAAGAGCGTTTGCGTCGTTCCATTCCACGCGGCGGCGCAGTCCGGCCAGCGCGACTGCGCGGTACATTAAACCGGTTCTCAGATACTCAAATCCCAAAATTTCAGCCAGCCGTTTGGCTACGGAACTTTTTCCGGAACCCGCCGGTCCGTCGATAGTGATAATCATATTTTTAATGGAAATCGGATAAAAAGTGTGAAACGGTGTGAAATCCGCGCGTTATCGAAAATTGCGCGTTAAAGCGAGAGAGGTTCCGTCTCCATCTGCCGTTCCCAGTTGGAGATGTTGAACATCTGTTGAAGAAGTTCGATGTGAACGTTGTCCTGTTCGACGTTTCTTCGTTTGAACATACGCTGCTGCGTGTTTATCATGACGTCGACGGGTAATTCGGTGCATTGCCCAAAAGACCTTGCGTAGTTTACGAAACTCGGTACGTTTCTTGTGACAAAACCATAGACCATACTGCAGCTTCCTATGATTTTTCCAGTGAAAATACTGGTGTTTATCGCCGTTTTAGAGTAATCGCCGATAATGCATCCGTGAAACTGCATATCGGTTGCGATTCGGGTTCCGTGATATTGCATAGCGACGCTTCCATAGGTGTTTTTCAGGTCGCTGTTGCAGGTTCCGGCGCCGAGGTTGATCCAGCTTCCGAGGTAGGAGTGTCCGAGAAAACCGTGGTGCTGTTTATTGGAGTACGGTTCAATGGTCGTCGCTTCAACTTCGCCTCCGACTTTTGTCGTGTGCGCGAGTCCGACGAATTCTTTCAGCGCGGAGTGTTCAATGACTTTTGAGTACGGTCCAATGTAGACGGGACCTTTGAGATAGCAAAAAGGTCCAATACTTGCTCCATCGTCGACCAGAATGGGGCCTTTCGTCGTGTCCGTAACGAGATATTCGTCCAGTTTAACGTTTTCGCCGACGAAAACGCCTTCGCGTATTTCCGTCCATTTCCCGGAACTCCAACGTTTTTCATTGTTGCCGGTGAGCGTCGGCACGTGAAATTCAAGACGTCTCTGAATGTTTTTTTGAAAAAGCTCCATATTGTTTTTGAC
>CAZWOV010000460.1:0-2543 GCA_964635645.1 uncultured Planctomycetaceae bacterium
CGGAACGCCGCTGGGCAACGCCAACTCCACGGCAGAGTACCTCGACAATTCCATGCAGGCGGAAAAGACGCAGGATTACGAGAAATTCTGTATCCATTCCGACGTCATCCTCGGAGAACCGGCCTCGTGCCACCTCATCCTTTCGCGCGTCCTATCCGAAGTACCGGAACCGTCTCCGCAACTTCGGAATCGCCTTCTGGAGCTTTACCAGTACATCGGTACGGACGACGTCTACTCTCTTCCCACGAAGAGCGGCCCTTCGCCGACGATTAAAATTACGGAAGAACTTTTTTCCGAACTTCCCTACCGCCCTGCTGAAATTCTGCGTGAAGCAGACGGCTCAAACCCGGAAAAAAGCGAAAAAGTTCCCGCGGAAAACACGTCTTCCGAACTTTCATTACCGACTTCCGAAAAACCCAATTACTGGATGTTTTCAACGCTTGCGCTGTGCGCTCTTTTCCTTGTCTGGCTAACGACGGGACTCCTGTTCCAAAATTCAATTCCAGGAAGGATGATTCGCGCGGCGCTTGAATCTCCCGCGACCGCGTCGGTACAGAATAACGCGCCCGGCAATCATTCCAACGCGGAGAAAGCTCCGTCAAACTAACCGACGTAATCATCTCAAATAATAAACTTAAGAACTTTTGGGATAAAATTTGGCGACAAAAAGCGCCAAACCACAACAAAGCGTTCTTTTTTGCCGATACAGACAAATCGGAACGCCGTCCTTAATCGATTCCAGATCCGGGAAAAGATATCCTGCGATAAAAAAACATGGAATCGAACGTAAAAAATTTTGAACTGAAGAAAAATTTAAAAATATTTTCAAAAAAATTTTTAGGGAAAATCGACGCTCGCGCCAAAAATATTCGCCCTAAAAAGGGGGTTTAATGCATCTCCGTAAAAAAAACGGAGGCTTCGTCATGCCAAACATTAAAAATTTAGGCGAAAATTCAGCGAGGGGCGCTTGAATATCCTGAAAAAAAAGGTAATATTAGTATTGTGAATGTTTCTCTCCCGAAATCCAATCGGTCTGAGAATCAGTCCTCTTACGCGTCGAACTCTTGTCAGTTCAACGGGAAAGCGAGTATGAATATGCAGATTACGTTTTCCGTCCGTCGCGGTAGCGTCAGCAATCTCACTACCGAGAAAATGCAGACAAAAATCGAAAAACTTCAGAAATTCTACGAACGAATTTCCTCAGCTGAAGTTACGATTGACCTTGAAGTTCGTGAAAATCCGGCTCTGACGCTTTTGATTAAAGCCGAGCCTAAAAAAGAATTTGTGGTTCAAACTCAAAGCGGCGAACTGTTTGCCTCTCTTGACGAAGCCCTCAAGAAACTGGAACAGCAGCTCAAAAAATTTAAGGAAAAATTAACGGATACTCGTCCGGAACAGAAATAAGCCTTTCGGCTTATCAGACGTCGCTTTTTCGGTCTTTCCGATTTACAGCGCGCCGTTTTGTTCCGATAAAATACAAATTTTTTTATTACAAACAGTTTTTAAGGAGTTTCCTGCATGAAATTCGCGGATTTTATGTGTAACGAGTCCCTAAACGCCAACCTCCAGGCCAAAACGAAAGAAGACGCTATTCGTGAAATGGTGAAATTTCTCCTGGACGCCGGCCAGATTGCGGAAGAAGATTACGACGGTATCGTTCGTCATGTACTGAAACGAGAAGAACTTGGCAGTACGGGTATCGGTCGTTGCGTCGCGGTCCCGCACACCAAATTTTCCAACATCAAGAAAATGGTCGGCACCGTTGCCATCAGCCAGGAAGGCGTCGATTTCGATAGCCTCGACGGTCAGCCCGTCCGCGTTTTATTCATGCTCATTTCTCCACCCGATCAGCCGCAGGACCACCTTCTCGCACTGGAACATATCGCAAAACAGTTGCGCGAGGATACCTTCCGCCGTTTTATGGTTCAGGCCAAAAAACGCGAAGATATTGTGGAACTTCTGAACGAAGCTGACGCCAATAATTTTGCCGTGTGAGTTTATCGTGAAACAGAATCGTCAAAAAAGCGAAGAAATTGTCGTCGTCACAAATGAAAATGGTCTCCATATTCGTCCTGTCGCGATGATTTCTCAATGCGCTGCAAAATTTCAGTCCAAAATCGAGCTGGAAGCGAATGGTCAAACGGTTGACGCCCGATCGATTATTTCTATTCTGCTTCTGGCCGCAACGAAAGGAACTTCCGTGAAAATTATCGCGGAAGGCGTCGACCATCAGGAAGCGGTTCACGCTATTGCGGAACTTTTCCATACAGAATTTCCTTTTGACGGCGCCCTCGACTCTTCGGTCTGAAATAATCAAAACCTAAATCTTACGGATTCTACTTCTCACAGGTATGAATCCGTAATTATTCATAGACTGACAGATAGCTAGTAATGAAAAAATTGTCGGGTATTGCAGTGACTCCAGGAGTCGCGATCGCAAAAGCAATCGTCCTTAACGCCGACGGAGAGCGGCAGGGTATCGCCTATTGCTCTCCGGAACAGGTAAGCGACGAATGAAAATTGCTGGAAGATAGTATTCGTAC
>CAZWOV010000461.1:0-2534 GCA_964635645.1 uncultured Planctomycetaceae bacterium
TGGAAATATTGTCGAAAAATGCCACATCTGGGAAGTCTACGACGCGGCTCTTACCAATCAGGGAAAAGGCTCGGAAAAAAATCCCTCTATTCAAAAAAATATCATTTACCGCGACAATCTGATTGAAAATTCCGAATACTCCTTCGAGTACTGGAATCGAGACGGCGTTACGGAAAATATCCTTTTTGAAAACAACACGTGCGTCGACGCCGGCGTCTGCTGGTCTCATTCTCAGCGTCCCAATCCAAACGGAGCGCACCTGATGTTTTACTTCAATTCTGCCGAAACGAAAAATTTCGTCGTCAGAAACAATAAATTCTTCAACTCTACCGAAGTCGCGCTCCGAATGGAAAACGACTGGCGAAGCGGCCTCCTTATGGAAAATAATAAATATCGTCAATACGAAAACGCGCCGATTGTCCGCTGGCTCGGGAAAAATTACTTTGACCGAGATTCCTTCTCCAACTGGCAGAATGATCTCGGAATAGACAAAAATTCCGTCTGCGAATAAATGTTCTTCCCCATGCGGCGCTTCGGCGCCGCTTATTTTCCCAAAATATTCTTCCTACCTTTATCCAGAATATCGCCATGCAGAAATCATCCGTTTCACGCCGTAAATTCCTCCGTTCCTCTCTGGTTCTGACCGCTCTTCCGGCCGGTCTCTGGACCGCCTCCGCGTCGGAGGACCGAACGCAAAACGTCGTCTTACGCGCCGCCGTCATGAGCGACGTCCATTTCAAAAATAATCCGAATTGCGCGGAACGCGCCCGTTTAATAAAAACGCTTAAATTCATGGAAACCTTTGCGGTCGGCAAACCGCGCCCGTTTTTTGACGCGCTGCTCGTCGCCGGGGACATGACGGATCACGGTTCCGCGCAGGAATTGACTCTTTTTCGCGACGCGCTATTCGAGAACCTTCCCAAACCGACCCAGGCCATTTTATGCATGGGAAATCATGAATTTATCGCTAAAGAGGAACACCGGAAAGTCGGCGGTTCACGAAAACACTGGGAAAAAATATTCAATCGTTCCGCAAACGTCCGCAAAGTAATAAACGGTTTCCATTTCATCGGAATCTCGCCGGATAAAGGAACGTGCGGAAACGGCGATTACTCTCAATCGATCGATTGGCTGGTCAAAGAATTAGAAATTGCCGCAAAAGACGATCCGTCGCGCCCCATCTTTGTTTTTCAGCACTACCCGGTTTCCGAAACGGTTTACGGTTCATGCGGAGCCGATCATTGGGGAATTAGCGATCTGCGTCCGATTCTGAACCAATTCCCGCAGGTCGTCAATTTCTCCGGACATTCGCATTACCCGTCGAACGACCCAAGAAGTATCTGGCAGGGGAATTTCACCGCGCTGAATACCTCGACTCTGAGTTACTTTGAAATGAGCGGAGGCATTTACGAAAAATTCCCGACGAGATTTCAAAACGCCGCCCAGGTCTACGTCATGGAGGTTTTTCAGGATAATTCCATTCTGTTCAAAATTTTCGACGCGATAACCGGAAAATTCTTCGATATCGAGTACCTGCTGGCAGAACCTGGAATCGTCGAAAAAAACATTTTCACGGACAATCGCTACGAAACAGCCGAACGCCCGTACTGGAACAATCCTGGAAATCAGAAAATTGCCGTTTCGGACGTCGCGCCTTATTCGGCTTCGCTGACTTTCCCCCAGGCCCAAAACGCCATGCGACCAGGAGTCCGGTTCAATTCTCCCAATCCAAATTTTATCGGCTCCTACCAGATTCGCCTTTCCCAACGAAAAACCGGGACGGATCTGGAATGGGAAGACGTCGGCGAAACGAATCCATGGTCCGACTATTTTTTTCAAACCCCGTCGCCGGAAAAAAGCATATTTCTTGACGAACTTGCTCCCGGATACGACTGGCGCGTCGCAATCCGTGCGCGGAACGTTTTCGGAAAACTGTCGGAAAAAGCTCTTACCGCCTTTTTCCAGACTCCAATCGACCCCGACGCAAAAGAGCAGGACCGAAACGCGCCGTTTCCAAAGGCGGACGCGCTGAATTTCTTCATCGACGAAAACGGAACGCCCCAAAACAAACCGTTTATCGAATCTTTTTCTCATGAACTGGAAATTTTCGGCCGCCCCGTCGTCCAAAACGGTTGGGTAGAAACGAACGGCAAAAACGATCGTTTCCGAATCAAGTGCACTCAGACTGATTACGCGCGTCTGAAACGCGGAATAACCGCGTCCCTGCGTTTTTCGTTCGACAAATTTCGGGACGCCGGCGCGGAAGATATTTTTGCCAACACGCAATCCGGCGGATTTGCGTTTGAATTGAATCACTCCAAAAAAGTTCTTGAATTCTGGTGCCATGTCGCCGGACGCTACGTCGTTCTTTCAGCCCCAATCCTCCCCGGAGAACATACCGTCTGCGGCGCGTACGATGGAAAATTCGTTCGTCTTTTCATCGACGGCGCCCCGGCCGCTCAGCAGGAAGCGTCCGGTCCGTTAACATTCACCAGCGACGAGAGCGCCCGCGCTTTCTGTATCGGCTCGGATAT
>CAZWOV010000462.1:0-2530 GCA_964635645.1 uncultured Planctomycetaceae bacterium
AACAATCTGATGACCATGGCGAAGGATCATTTTCATGGCGGCTTCATCGAGCATAAGATTTACCGGGTCCTGCTTGTGGCCGTAAAGATTGGCCGGAATCATACCGGTATTACGCAAACGACGAACACGGCGTTTACCAAACGTATCGCGAACTTTCACTTCCAAAACTTCCAACTGCGCCATAACTACCTCGACTCTAAAAAGGTTAAATTGTTTTTTTGAAATTTTTCCGTATCGCTACGGTAAAATTTCACGTACTTGCTTAAATTGTTCCGGATATTTCAGATGCTCCCGCATCTCCGACAAGCGAATATACGCTATGGAAACTGATATTATGCATAAAATTTCAAAAATTTCAAGCCCCCCCTGCCCGATTTTTAGCTTTTTTCGTTCTCTGTAGAAAAAATTTCACAATCGGACAAAAAGCAAACCGCTCTCAAGATCCGCAGCTCCAGAAAACTTTCGCGTCTCAAACGCGCAAATGAAATCAAAATTTTGTCAAAGCCGGTTTTGTCAATTTGTCAATGACACGATATTTGCTCTATTTGCCAGTAACGATAAAATTGCCAATAACATGACAAAATTTGACAATCGACCATATTTATTAGTGGAGGTCCAATCAATGGCCAAAAAAAATTGCGCGTGTGCCTGTGAAAAGAAAGAACTTCAGATTCAGCCTCTTGGCGATCGTATTGTCGTAGAGCGCGACGAGGCGGCCAACGTTTCCGTCGGCGGCATTTATCTTCCGGAAACGGCGAAAAACAAACCGTCCCGCGGCGTCATTATCTGCACGGGAAACGGTAAATTGCTCAAGGACGGTTCCCGCGCGGAACTTCAAGTCAAAGCGGGAGACCACGTTCTCTTCCTTTCCTATGCCGGCGAAGAATTCAAACTTGACGGCAAAGAATATCTTCTTCTGCGTGAAGAAGACGTACTGGCCATCATCGGTTAAGCCAGGTAAAACGGTACGGAGAACTTGAACGATTCCGCATAATATCAAACGGGGTTTTTTCACGGTTCGTTGTTTCCCCTCGACATGGAGGCGTAGAAACAGTCAAAAAAGATAGCGTTTTCCGTACTTTCAATTTTTTTGAACCTCAAACAAAATAATGACTTCAGACAAATTAAGGAGATTTTAATATGGCAAAGATGATTGCATTTGATCAGGAAGCTCGCGACGCAATGAGACGCGGAGTATCAAAGCTGGCTCAGGCCGTCAAAGTAACGTTGGGTCCCCGCGGACGCAACGTCATCATCCAGAAAAGCTTCGGCAGTCCGCTTGTCACGAAAGACGGCGTCACGGTCGCGAAAGAAGTCGACCTTGAAGACGTTTATGAAAACATGGGCGCTAAAATGGTCCGCGAAGTCGCCAGCAAAACAAACGATATCGCCGGCGACGGCACTACCACCGCCACTCTCATGGCAGAAGCAATTTTCAACGAAGGTCTCCGCGCGGTTGTTTCCGGCGTGAATCCTCTTCAGCTGAAACGCGGCGTCGACAAGGCTGTCGCCGATATTACTGAAGAGCTTCACAAACTCTCGATTCCGATTCAGACCGAAAAAGAAATGGCGCAGGTCGGCGCTATCGCCGCCAATAACGACCATGAAATCGGCGAATTCCTTGCCCAGGCCATGGCCAAAGTCGGAAAAGACGGCGTTATTACGGTTGACGAGAGCAAATCTCTTGCAATGGAAGTAGAATACGTTGAAGGAATGCAGTTTGACCGCGGTTATCTTTCTCCGTATTTCGTAACGGATCCGAACACGATGCAGTGCGTAATGGAAGATCCTTACGTTTTGGTTTTCGAAAAGAAAATCAGCAATATCAAAGATCTTCTTCCCGTACTGGAAGCCGTTGTTCAGAGCAACAAACCGCTCCTGATCATTGCGGAAGATATCGACGGCGAAGCTCTCACCACGTTGGTAATTAACAGACTTCGCGGTTCTCTCCAAATCTGCGCGGTTAAGGCTCCCGGTTACGGCGACCGACGTAAAGCAATGCTCGAAGATATCGCAATCCTTACCGGCGCTACGGCCATTTTTGAGAACATCGGCAAGAAACTCGAAAACGTCACGCTGGAAGACCTTGGTTCCGCCAAAAAGATCATCGTAGACAAAGACAACACGACGATTATCGACGGCGTCGGCGATAAAGAAGAAATCAAATCTCGTATCGCTCAGCTTCGTCGTGAAATCAGCAATGCGACCAGCGATTACGATCGTGAAAAACTGGAAGAACGCCTTGCGAAACTCTCCGGCGGCGTCGCGAAAGTTCTTGTTGGCGCGGCAACCGAAAGCGAAATGAAAGAAAAGAAGGCGCGCGTCGAAGACGCTCTTCATGCAACCCGAGCGGCGGTTGAAGAAGGTATCCTTCCCGGCGGCGGCGTTGCGCTTCTGCGCGCCAGTTCCCAGGTCAAAGCCGAAAACCTCACTCAAAACGAGAAAATCGGATACGATATTATCCTCCGCGCCTGTCGCGCTCCGCTTTCACAAATCGCGGCAAACGCCGGTAAAGACGGCGGTATCATCT
>CAZWOV010000463.1:0-2525 GCA_964635645.1 uncultured Planctomycetaceae bacterium
TTTCAGGATTTTCTCCGCCGCTGGTCAGAAGATACGCGACGCGGAATTGTCCCGGATGATCGCCTTTAAGATTAAAGGAAGCCGTTCCTTCTGCGTCTGTTGAGAGTTCGGCCGACTGAATCTCTTTCTCATTCGGCGTTCCGTCTTTTTCGTAGGAAATTTCAAAAATCCTGAGGATTCCTTTTCCTTCGACTCCTTTTCCATCAAGAGTTTTGGCGGCAAAGCAGACCGGGATCTGTTCGCCGACGTTCAGGAAACCGCGTTTGGTCCAGACGTTTACTTTGAAAGGTTTTCTTGCGGCGAGTACCGTTCCGTTTCCGGTGATTTCACGGCGCGAGGCGTCCGTAACGCTGGCTTCAATCCGGTACTGATGATCCCGATCCGGATAAAGCGCCGCGGCGAGCGAGGTTTCGATAACGACTTCCGCAGTTCCTTCCATTTCGGGAGTGAGTTTGAGTTCATTTTCAAGAATCAGCTCTTCGTCTGAGGCGAAACTGTTTCCCCAGCGTGGGCGCGGCGCGGCGCAACCCCACCGACTCCATCCCGGGAACCATTCGTAGTTTTCCGTATTCCACCAGTAAGCGGGGCCGTAGAGCCAGTCCCAGGGCGCGGGCGCAAACCAGGGCGTGGAATGCGTTTGACGGAAAATTCGATATTTAACCGTTCCGTTCGCGACGGGCGCTCCGAAGAAGTATTTGGCTTGAATCGTCGCTTTGATTGGGGCGCCGAGTTTAACGGGTTCTTTCGGCGAATCGACGCGGACTTCAAATTCGGGTTTCCGGTACTCCTCCAGCCGGAACGTAACCGTACCGCAGACGAAATCGCGGTGTGGGCCGGATTCAGCTGAATCTGGTATTGACCCAATCGAGCGTCTTTCGGAAGAGCAAATTCATCGGAGACCGCGCCGAAGTCATCCGTTTGAACTAATTGATCCTGAATTATTTCGCCGTTGGGGTCGCGAATCTGGATGACCATATTTTTGTTGGCAATCGGCCCCGGAGGATATTCGCTGAAGAAATTCTGGAAATCGTTTTTATCGACTGTTTCCGGAATGGAATTGTCGAACGGTTCCAGATAATTGCCGGCTTCATAAGCGGAACGTTCCGCCCAGAACTTGAATTGAACGTTCTGTTCCGGTCGATAGATTGGGCGGTCGGTGATTCCGAAAGCCGTAACGTTGTCGTATTCTTCAATCGCCGTTTCGCGGAAGTTTTCGTACGTCAGGTTGGTAAGCGTTTCGATTCGATCGCTGCCGGGACGACGGACCGTAATCTGGTACTGGAACCCCTCTTCAAGTATTTCCGGCGCGGAGACCCAGATTCCATTTTCATCCGTAACGGCCTGAAATTCCTTACCGTAAAAATGCCGTTGATTGCGGCGACGATCGTCCGATGAAATCCATTTAATTCGATAACCGACGCAATCCAGAACAGCGCCTGGAATTGGTTTTCCCGTTCGGGAATCCATCGCAAAATAGCAGATTTTTCCGTTAAGATTTTTCCGAACGAGAACCGTATCGAAAACCCACGCTACGATGCAGGCGCGATTTCCATTTTCGACCTGCATTTCGACAAACCAGGCTCCGGGGCCGTTTACTTTAAGAGGAGCGACGAGTTGCGTATCGCGGAATCCCGGCAGAGGGTCAAGCGCTACCTCCCATTCTGTTTTTTCCTCGGTAAACAGATCTTCAGAATCGTTGAGAATGGAATAAATGGCGTTATCCGGCAAGTATTGATGAATTTTCAACGATTCCTGTTGCGGCTTAAGAATCTGGTCGGCGTTTTTGTGGATTTCTTCTTTCAGTCTGGCGTTCAGTTTTTCCAGGTCGATTCGGACTGCTTTGAATTTAGCGTTTTTTGCGTTTCGGAACTGAATGGAGATTTGAGGATTTTCGCTTGTCTGCTGCGGCGTCCGGTTAAAACGTCCCCAATTTCCCGTGATTTGATCTCTCATGTCCCTAAGCGTGTCGAAGGAATAGGGGGAGCCGCAGTATTTTTCAGGAATGGAAGGAGACTCCGTGTTTTGCCTTTGTTCGAAATAATTGACCGCTCTTTCGTACTGTCGGCGGTTCATGCAGATGTGCGCCAATTGTCCCAGCGCAAATTTTTGATAACGTCCGCCTTCGCTTCCGAGTTTTTGATAGAGCAGAATATAGTTCGCATTTTCCGGCATGGTAAAACGTTTGATTCCCGAGGCCGTCTGCGCGATTGTCTGAGAATCGGAAAGCGTTTCCAATGCGAGGAGACTAGATTCGCGTTTCAATTCTTCGTCGGCGTCCTGGTTGAAACGTCTCAAGATACGCTGAAGCGTCTGTTCTCCAAACTGTCTCTGGTAGAATTGCGCAAGACGTAACGTCGTTTCGTCGCGAAAAGCTTTTTCAAGGTCAAATTTATCCGACTGCGGGGTTTCCTGAATGAATTTTCCCTGGTTTGCGCGAACCGCCTGTTCAAGAGCCCATCGCCAGCGTTCGCCGTCGTTTGCGGCTTTTTCAAAACTTTCCGGCAAAGCAAACGTTATCGGCGAAC
>CAZWOV010000464.1:0-2523 GCA_964635645.1 uncultured Planctomycetaceae bacterium
AACCATAATCTCAATACCGACTTCAAAACCGCTGAAAACGATCGGAGTGGGCCATTCCCGAGTCACTTTCTGGGCCGCGGGAATATCCGTAACGACGTTATATTCCTTATGATTAACAAATCTGTCGTTCTTAAAGGTAAAGGCGCCAAACATAGCGGAAACAAGTCTCACCTTCGCCGCGGCAAGTTCCTTACCCGTCATGGGAGAAATATCGTCGCCGGGGGTATCGAGGAGCCGCGCCAGGTTCGTGGAAAAACCGACCTGGACGATCACGACGGAATGATCTTCCGCCGCCGCAAGAAGTTTTCGGAGCAGAACGACGGAATCCTCCGGTTCCCAACCTTCCGGAATCGGAAACGCGGGAGAACCGTCCGCTTTTTTCATCTCAAACACTTTCTGCACGTAACGTCCGGAATCCGGCGTCGCGCCGTTTTTCACCAGTCCGATAGGAATATCGCCGTGTCCATACTGAATATTAAACGCTTTGCAGTATTTTGCCGCGTAAAGATTGCTCTTCGTCAGCGTCAACCCCAGCAGTTTGCACTTGCCGCGATCGACCATATTATGCAGGATAGCCAGAGCAAGAGCGTCGTCCGCGTCGTTTCCCATGTCCGTATCAAAGATTATTTTGACCGGATCGTTCGGAGTATTTCGCGTGTCGAGAAGATCTTTCGCAGAAACCGCGACGTTCCAGAAAATCATAGAGCCAAGGCAGGCCATTAAAGAGAGGAAAGAAAAACTGTTTTTTTTCATAAATACCTTTCTTGGGTAAAAGGAAAATAAAATAAAATCCCTGAAATTCCGAGCGCCGACTGATTTTGACAATATCGGCGCTCGTTTCAGGAATTATTGAAATTCAATCTTTTTCAACGGTAAAACTTCATTCCGGAAGTTTTTCGTGAACGTCCGGACCAAAGTAACGCAACGCGACCAACGGCTCGCT
The DNA here is from genome assembly GCA_964635645.1 of uncultured Planctomycetaceae bacterium. Lineage (GTDB taxonomy): Bacteria > Planctomycetota > Planctomycetia > Pirellulales > Thermoguttaceae > RGIG3701. Next base: position 944 of record CAZWOV010000464.1, read on the forward strand.
TCCGGTATTTTCCAGAGCAATTCCGCGAACGGCGGCTTCCGCGGTCACGAAGAATTCATCGTCCGTTTCTTCTCCAAAATGAATCATAACGGGAGTCAGAACCTTAAGACCGTTAATGGAACCCGACCCCTGAACGAAAATCCACGCGCTGGCGCCTGGATCCCGCAGAACGCATTTCGCGCCCGGCTCAACGGTAATTTCCTTGGCGGTTACCATCTGTTTGCCGTCGAACGGTTTGTAATCGATCCAGCGGTCGGTATATCCGTCGCCGCTGTTCTCCGGATCAACCACCGGTTCCATGTAGAAGTTCTTCTTGAAATACGGGTCCACGTTCTTTTCCCAGTCAAGCTGTTCCACAATGAAATCCAGATCGTACTTTTTATCTTCCGGCACGTCTTTTGTGAGCAGATCCCATCCGACGCGGCGACCTTCCACCAACGACTGGAACATGCCGAACACGTCGGAGCCCCACTGCGGTTCATAGGTGCAAAGCGATCCCGGCGCGTGCAGAACTCCCGGCGGAACGCACCAGCCGGTTCCCCGCTTCAGACGATACGCGGCGGAAAGGTCGAGAATACCGTTGTCGCCCTTATTCCAGTTTTCAAGGCAACGGATCACGTCCTTTTTCTCGGTACCGGGATTCAGTCCGAAGAAAGTATAATCGAAATTATTCTCCGCGGCGTTCAGCTGCGGCGGGAAATAATACGATTCCGGTTTGCCTTCCTGATTCGTAAGAACCGCGTCTTTCTCCATCTGGTGCATATGGTGAGGAATCGGTCCGGCATTATCGAAGAACTTTGAGAACACCGGCCAACGGCGGTACTTATCCCAGATAGCCTGACCAACGACGCGCCCCTGAAGTTCGGAAACCGCGTCGCGCAGCAGAAAACGTTTCCCCTCAAAAACGCACCAGCTCTGACCTTCGTCCCACGCGCGCCCGTCGTTCATCGCGTCGGTCGTCGAGGCGAACCAGCGTTCGTCGATACCGCCGCGGTCGACGCCAAGCGCATACCAGTCGGTCGGAGCCAGCTTGATTCGTTTTCCCGGCTGAAGGAAACTGCGCGGAACCCAGTTCGGAGCAAGACGAAAAACGCCGTTACCCGCGTTTAACGCGCTGTCGGCAACCGACTTTACATTATCTTTAGCGCATTCTACGGCGCGATACATCGGATTGGTACTCATTGAAACTCTCCCGTTAAAAATCTTAAAAAAGGCTAAAAACACGGAAAATCCGCGTCTTTGGACACAATTCGCCTCTTTTATTTCTGTTTTATACGCAATCAACAAAAATTTCAAGGAGGTAGGCCGCTTTTTTTTCTTTTTTTTTCCAAATATTTGATAAAACCATCAAATTCCATGATTTTCTTTCGCCGCCGCGGGCCCCGACGAAACATTTTCCCCCTTTTTTACCCCTCTGCAAAACCGTTTGGAAAAAATTTAAAGAAACTTTCCGAATCCCCCCTTGACAAAATTTCAACGCATGGTATACTTCTTTCATCATTGGAAACGACGTTTGTCTCATCCACGGGGAATTAGCTCAGTTGGGAGAGCGACTGGCTGGCAGCCAGTAGGTCAGCGGT
>CAZWOV010000465.1:0-2515 GCA_964635645.1 uncultured Planctomycetaceae bacterium
CGGCGTTTGCAGCGGATCCGGTATTCCGCCACAAGCTATCAAAAAACTTGTCGGTATCATTGAGGCCTATAATACGCGCGTTGGCGGCGGGCCTTTCCCGACGGAGCAGGATAATGAAGTTGGACAGCATATTCGCGACATGGGGAATGAATATGGAACCGTTACCCGCCGTCCCCGACGTTGCGGATGGTTTGATGCGGTTGCCGCGCGTTACACTGCGCGTTTGAGCGGCGCGACGTGTCTTTCCGTCATGCTTTTGGACGTTTTGAGCGAATTGCCGGAAATTCAGGTCTGTACGGAGTATGAAATTGATGGGAAACGTACCCGGAATTTCCCCGCTCATGTGGACGACCTGCGTAAAGTGATTCCGCATTATGTTACTTTGCCCGGTTGGCGTCAGGATATTACGGGATGCCGGAAATGGAGCGATTTGCCGGTGAACGCGCAGAAATACGTCAAAGCGCTTGGCGAAATTGTCGGCGTTCCGGTAGAAATCTGCTCCGTTGGTCCCGATCGTCAGCAAACGATTTTTGTTGAAGAGTAGTTTTTCTTTTAAAGGCTTTTTTCACTCCAATTTATTTCAGTTCGAGATAAATTGGAGTTTTTTATTGCTTGCCGACGACTTACCGGCGTTTTTTACGAAGTTAAGTACGAAACGCAATTTTAACGGTAATTTCACATTCCGTATTTAGATTAAATTGTTCCGGGAAAAACTTTCCGTTTTTTTATGTCAGGCTGCGAGTGGACGTTAAAGGGCGACAAGAGCCAATAGAATTAAAATAATAACAAAACCAAGAGCAACGTAAGCGTAAAGTTTCTTTTCATTTTGTTTGGCGGCTAAACGGGAGGTACGAATCGCTGAAGCCTCGATTTTTTTCTGACTTTTACTCACTCCGGAACCGTTGGCGACTGAATAACGGATCGTCGATCCGGACTTAGCTGAAGATGCGGCGTTGCTCAACGAACTTCCGGCTTTACTTGAACTTTCTCCCCCGAAATTCAGGGAACTTCTGCTTTCAGAAAAAGCTCGAATCGTTGAACCGCTCTCTGTATTTGATGATTTTTGAGAGAGAAAATCCATTAATCCCGGTTCTTCCGCGATATTTTTTTTTCGAATAGAACTGCCGCGTTTTGCCGATGAAACGGAAAAAACGGTTGATTTTGAAGCGATCGAAGATCCCTGCTTGAGGAGATTCACGGCGCTTTTTTCGTTTGTTTTGCGCGTTTCTTCTTTAACTATGGAGTTGCCGACAGGGGCCGTTTCGCGTTCCTTTTTTATTGCAGAAGATTTTGAATGAAGCGAGCTTTCCGTTCTTAAGCCTGAATTTTCCGATTTTTGGAGTTCCTGTACAGAAAAATCCAACAAAGAAGAGGCGGCGGAATTTTCGTCTTTTTTGTTTTCTTTTAAAGAAAACGCGTCGGAAACGATTTCCGTTCTAGGCATTTTCGGGGCTTCGCTCGTTGGTTGCTTCGCGGAATCATTGGCGGGGCGTTTTCCCTTTTTGGGAGAGTCAAAAAACGTATTTACCTTTCCGAGGATAGAGAAAAACTGCTGTTTCAGTTCATCGCCGGATTTATTTTTTGAGGACAAGGCCGTTCGTGAAGCGTCCGTGGGATTTTTGCCGGAAATGGCGCTTTTTTTTCCGCTTCCCATCGGGTTTGCGAGCGAGGCGAATTCCGAGAAGGATTCCAGCTCTTTCTGCGCGTCGGTTTGGAGAGCGTCCATTTTCTGATTTTCCGACGCTAATCTCTTTTTTTGGATGGAAGATAACGATCCGGTAAATCCTTCGACATTTTGTCCATTTTCAAGCAGCCAGCAGGTTAAATCGTCGGCGACTTCCTCCGCGGTCTGCTGTCTGTCGTTGGGATCCTTCGCCATCATTTTCCAGCAGATAGCGGCCAGATCTTCCGGCACTTCCGGACGTTCGTCTCTAATCGGGGCGGGCATTCGTTTCTGATGCGCGGCAATGCGCTGCGCCAGCGTACCCTCCGGAAAAGGAACGTGTCCGACCAGGAGATAATAGAGAGTGCATCCCAAGCCGTAAATATCGGCGCGGGCGTCAACGGTGTGACTGTTTCTAGCCTGTTCAGGCGCCAGATAATCGGCGGTTCCCAAAACATTTTCATCGTATGTCAGCGTCAGTGACGCGCGTTTTTCATCCGTAAATCGTGCGAGTCCCAAGTCCAGAACGTGAACGTTATCTTCGCTATCGACGAGCAGATTTGCGGGTTTCATGTCGCGATGTATGAGACCGGCTAAATGAGCGTGATGAAGTCCGGTCGCCGCTTGCCGCACATATTTTGCCGCGCGGTAAATATCAAGCGGACCTTCCTTTTTTACGTAAGAGAGGAGATCGGGTCCGTCGATATATTCCATCACCAGATAGTAAATGGAATTTCCTTCGGTATCGACGTCGTAGGCGCGGACGATATTCGGATGATCCAGGGCGGCAACGGCCTGCGCTTCAAGCAGGAAACGTTCAAGATAGGAAGAATCGGAAGTAACCCTGCTTTT
>CAZWOV010000466.1:0-2505 GCA_964635645.1 uncultured Planctomycetaceae bacterium
CGCCAAGACCGGCGCCAATACTCGCAAATACTCCAATCGGGTACTTATCCATAAAAAACTCCTGTCGAAGTAAAATTTTATTATCCGCCTGATACGCGTTTCCTTTATTTTACAAAAACTCCCCCAAAATGTCAAGCGCCGAAAAAAATAAAAATTCAAATTAAACAAATTTTCGAATCAAATCATTGATTTTTCCGCCGTGCGTAACCATCATCCCGTGTCCTGCGTGCGGCAGAACGATTACGTTGGAATTCAACGACGATTTATTAAAAGGAATAACGCTATCCTCCGTACCGCGAATAATAACGACTTTAAAATTGCATGAAACTTCGATCTTCTTTCTCCAGCTGTACATCATACGAACCACGTGAAAATTACGCCGCATCGGCGATTCAATAACCTGCCGATACATTTTTTCGCGGGCGCGAACATAATCCTGCCCCGAAAAGAGCCAGAGCCATGAAAAACAGAACGCCTTAATCGTCAACCAGGCCCCGTCCGGAAAAAGATTCATGAACCGACCAAGATAAAGCCATTTTACCGCAATATCCGTTCTTTGATCCGGAGACGCAAAACGAAAACAGGCATGAACCTTAACGCCTTTTTCTTCCAAGTATTTCCCAACTATCAGGGCCGCGATTCCGCCGAAACTGTGTCCCCCGACCCAACACCCCAGCGAAGGATCCAGACGGTTCTCGGAACGAGCGTTTTCAGAATAGTATTTTTCCCAGATAAATTCTGCCCACCGAAGAGAAAAAGTATCAATCTGATCCGAAGCGGTAGGCGGAATCCATTCGGGAATAATCACCTCCACAAGATTATCCAAACCAAATTTCTGAGTTTCGAAAAGCCTTTCATTACACGATAATCCGGGAAACAGAAAAAATGGGGGCTTCATATTTTCCTTAATAAATAATTAATTAGTATTTTTAGCTGTTTTCCATAATACCTGCGTCAAATCAGGTATTAATATTTATTCTGATTAGTTTCAATGTCGGAAAACCTTTTGGTCAACTTTAGAGCGGGAACAGAAATTCACCATGTCCGACAATATTCGCGAACGATCGTAACTCTTTTTACCAAAACAACAGTTATGCCGGAATTTCAGGATATTTCCCTTGAAAAGTTCAGGAAATGAAAATGTTTTGACGAAATTTCTTATTTTTTCTCTAATCGACCGGGAGAAGGGTTGATATCTTAAAAAAATCGAGTAAAATCAGAAATTACTCTACGGCGGCTGGAAAACGTAAATCCCGTCGTCTGATAAAATTTAACGTCGGCAAAATCTGCAGTCCGCGTCGGCCGTTCCAACCTTACCTTCGCGTCGGCCGTCCCAACCTTTATCGGAAAATTCGGATTGCGGAAGAAAAACGCCGAAGCCAAACTCAAAGGAGAAAAAACAATATGGCTCGAAAGATTACGATGTATTCCGCGCAGTGGGGAGATCTGGATTTTGACGTCTTCGCTCAGAAAATGAGCGATTTGGGGTACGACGGTCTCGAGTTGAAATGTACGCTGGACCGCCCGAACGACCACTTTAACGTTCGGGCGGCTCTTGAGGATGAATCTTACTGTCGGAAAAAACGCGAAAAACTGGAATCCCTCGGTCTTGGAGTCTGGGCTCTTTCCGCGCACAGTTACGGCCAGCTGATTCTGGATGAACTTGACTCCCGACATCGCGGAATGGTCCCGGAATATCTTTGGGGAGACGGCGCTCCCATGGGCGTTCGCGCCCGCGCAATAGAAGAAATGAAGTTGACGGCTCACGCGGCCAAAAAATTCGGAGTATCGGTCGTAAACGGTTTCACCGGCTCTTCCATCTGGAAATACTTTTACTCGTTTCCGCCCGTTCCGCAATCCTGGATAGACGACGGCTTCAAACTCCTGGCGGACTGCTGGATTCCCATTCTGGATGAATTTGAAAAATGCGGCGTTAAATTCGCGCTTGAAGTTCACCCAACGGAAATCGCTTTCGACCTCTGGAGCGCACGACGAACGCTGGAAGCTCTTGAAAATCACCCTGCGTTTGGTTTCAATTTCGATCCGAGCCACCTTCTCTGGCAAGGAGTTAATCCCGTCAAATTTATTCGCGCCTTCCCGGATCGAATTTTCCACGTTCACGTCAAGGACGTTCAGCGGAATTTCGACGACGACGAAGCGGGAATCCTTGGCTCTCATCTTAATTTCGGCGATTATCGACGCGGTTGGGATTTCCGAAGTCCGGGACGCGGCGAAGTGGATTTCGAAGCGATCATCCGTCAACTTAACGTCGTCGACTATCAGGGACCGCTTTCCGTCGAGTGGGAAGATTGCGGTATGAATCGAGAATATGGAGCGCGGGACGCTCTGGCATTCGTTCGAAAAATCGATTTCTCACCCAGCGATTTCGCTTTCGATTCTTCATTCCAAAGAAAATAACCCCCAATTTTGCCGCGGATTTTGAAAAACAGGCGGCAATTTGAAAAAACAGTTTGAAAAACGAAGGGAAACGTTCTTTAACGTTTC
>CAZWOV010000467.1:0-2499 GCA_964635645.1 uncultured Planctomycetaceae bacterium
GATGATGATCATCCTCCTTACCCTCGTTCCGGCGATAAAAACACTCCTCGGAATCAAAACATGAAATGAACGATTAAAAAACATTACCGCTTGTCCAAACGAAAAAAAGCCGGATTAAATCGCGGAAAACGCAACCGTTCAACATTAACGAATTTTGCGATTCCATTTTAACTGAATTCAAATTTACGAATTTCAACGTTATTATCCTGAAACGACGAAATTCCCTTTATTCGATTCCCCGTTTTTCAAAAAAAACCATAAAATTTCAGTCCCGGCGCTCAAATCTGATTTTTCTTCGTAATTCCCGCTGAAAAATTTAAGAATCTTTCCTGAAATCCTCTAAATATTGCCTGGAATCCAACTCAACCCCTTGACTTTCATTTGGGGAATGTTAAAATAAAAGATACTTGGTTTATTTTTAATGAATTGAAAGGGTGCCAGAAGTGCTTAATCCGGTTGAAAAGGCAGACGTTCTCATCGAGGCGCTGCATTGGATTCGTGAATTTCGTGACAAAGTATTCGTCATTAAGCTCGGCGGAAGTCTCATGACTAATCCGCTCGCCATGTCTCACCTGCTCCAGGACGTCGTATTCCTGGAAACGGTCGGAATCAAACCCATCGTCGTCCACGGCGGCGGTCCAGCCATTAACCGCGCAATGTTGGAAGCCGGTCTTCAGTCGCGCTTTGTTCTGGGACGCCGATATACCTGCGAAAAAACGCTGGCCATCGTCGAACGGGTCCTGGCAAACGAAGTCAACGAGCAGATTGTCGAGCAAATTACGATCCTGGGTGGAAAAGCCAAATCGCTTAACTTCAATTCCAAATGTATCGCTTACGGAGAACCAATCAAACTCAAAGACGACGACGGCAACCTTCTGGACGTCGGTTATGTTGGAACGGTTACCCGTATCGATAAAAAAACCATTGAAGACCTGCTTCATACCGGAACGATTCCCGTCATTCCCTCCATGTGTCTGACGGAAGAAGGACAGAAACTTAATGTGAACGCCGACACGGTTGCGATGGTCGTCGCTCAGGAGTTCAAAGCTGAAAAACTCGTCTACCTCAGCGATATCAATGGAGTCCGCGCCGATAAAGACGACCCGGAATCTCTGATCCCGACTCTTACTCCGGAAATGGCAGAGGAACTTTTCAAAAAAGGCGTCATCCAATCCGGAATGATTCCAAAGGTTCAGGCCTGTCTGGCCACTGTTGAAAAAGGAGTTCGTAAGGTTCATATTGTCGACGGACGCCTGCGGCATTCCCTCCTGTTGGAAATATTCACAACATTCGGTATTGGAACTGAAATTGTTTCCAGCTCGCATCATCCGTTAAAATAAAATTTCCCGGGCGGTCCCGCTGATTTTAACGTCGTGATTGCGCCGCCCTGCAATTTGATTTGTTCTGCGGAAGGAGGGAGCGAGCCTTTCCAAATGCCTCTTTTCACAGCCTCAATCCGCAAAGCGATTCCATTTACCGTTTCAACCAACGGATTTCATCTTTAATAAGGAAAAAACGATGACTACGTTCGAAACATTTGAAAATTACGTTATTCCGAACTATACCCGGTATCCGGTCACGCTTGTCCGCGGCGAGGATTCCTGGATTTGGGATGAAACCGGAAAAAAATACCTGGACTTTTTCCCCGGTTGGGGGTGCGGGATGCTGGGCCACTGCCCCAAATACGTCGTTGAAGCAATTCAGAAACAGGTCGCGACTCTTATCCATATTCCAAACTCCTGGTACTCCAAAGAACAGGGAGAATGGGCGCGCCTTCTTTCCGAACGCAGTTTTGGCGGAAAATGTTTTTTCTGTAATTCGGGTACGGAAGCAAATGAAGCCGCGATCAAACTGGCCAGAATGTTCGGCAACGAAAGCAAACGCTACAAAATTCTGACCTTCTACAACAGTTTCCACGGCAGAACAATGGGATCGCTGGCGGCAACCGCGCAGCCTAAATATCAACAGGGACTCGGACCGCTTCTTCCCGGTTTTATTTACGCTCCATACGGAGATTTGGAGGCCGTAAAAGAAATCGTAGAAAACGACGACGAAATCGTCTCCATTATGCTTGAACCGATTCAGGGAGAGGGCGGAGTCAATATTCCAACTCGGGAATTTCTCGTCGGTCTCCGTGAAATCTGCGATCAGAAAAATATCCTGCTTCATTTTGACGAAGTTCAAACCGGTTGCGGTCGAACCGGCGAATGGTTCGCATATCAATTTTTCGGCGTTACGCCGGACCTCATGACGCTCGCAAAAACCATTTGCGGCGGTATCGCGGGCGCGGCGCTGGTCGCCCGCAAGGAATTCGTGCCTTACCTGCGTCCTGGAATGCACGCGGCTACTTTTGGAGGAAATCCAATCGCCGCCGCCGCCGGTATCGCGACGATTCGCCAGATCGAAGACGAGAATCTTCTTGAAAACGCCAAAAAGAATTTTGAGATTTTCAAAAAACGTTTCCTGTCGCTTAAAGAAAAAACCGACGTCGTCGTTGAC
>CAZWOV010000468.1:0-2494 GCA_964635645.1 uncultured Planctomycetaceae bacterium
CTCTGAATGCGCTGATTGTATCATTACTCCATTCGCATTTTGGTAATCCAAGTTCCGCTTCAAACTGCCGCTCAATCTTTTTAATGACATGCGTCATAGCATTCACAAGAAAACCACCCGTCCCGCAAGAACTATCGAGCGCTTTTTCATCAACGCCGGGATTGATATCTCGACGACCATCTTCATGACGTTTCCAGGCGTAAAGAACTCGCCTCTATCGCCGCGCAGGTTGGCGCCGACAATTCCTGATGAACGCACGGTTCCGGTTGCGGCAAACGGGCGTAAGTAACGGCGGGAACCCCAAAAAGAAGAATAATTTTCAAATCGTATCCGGCAGGAATACTCAACTTTGCGTAAAGTTCGTCGGAGCCGTTGAAAAGATCCGTCGCCATTCCTCCCCAGCAAGTTCCAAGTCCAAAGGACACGGCAAGAATCTCAAGCTGCGAAGCCGCGATAAACGGATCGATGTGAGCGTCCTTGGCGTCCGGCGGAACCGATATCGCGACAAAGTGCGGCGCATTACGAAAAAAAACGTCTTTTCCAGCTTTTAATGCCGGAATAAAAACAGAAAACCGAGTAAGCGGCGCAGGCAAAGTATTGTCGCGAACCTGCTTTTGAAGCCATGTCGAGACGCCGTTGCGGAACGAATCGGTTACGCTCAGACTGGACGACCAGATGAAATGAAGACGGTGGTCGTTGCACCCGGTCGGAACAAAATCCATCGCGCTCCGAAGCTCCGCCAGTATCTCCGGCGAAACATTCTCGCGCCGATAATTGCGAATACTTCTCCTTTGACGAAGAAGGGCAACGACCTGTTTTGGTTTCGGAAGCTCGCCCATCGGCAACGATTCTTCCGATTTTCTACCCGAAAAAGAAAAAGCGCCCGTCGGGCAAATGGCAAAACAGTGCTGACATCGAAAACAACGCGCGGCTGCGCCTGCGATAAACCGCGGAACATCCGTACCGGCGGACCCCGACGCAAAATCTTGAGAATCTGGAAAAGCAAGAATCCCGGCAAGACAGTCGCGAACGCACGCGCCGCAACGGATACAGGAATCGGAATTAATCTGAACAAACGGCAACGATTTCATAAAAACATTCTTCCATAAATAAAATTAAATCCGTCAATATTCTTCCCAGAACATGGAATCCATGAAAACATCTGAAAAGCGTTCTTCCTGCGCCAAATCGAGACAGACGGTTTCCTTCGCCAATTTAACCGCAGTTTCCCAGTATTTTCGCGAACCTGCGCCCCAAACGGCCCCCGCCAGCGAACTGTTTCCTAAAAAATGAACGGACGTTTCCGGAATAGACGCGGGAATCAAACCGATTTTCTGCGCGTTGCGAATCCTGAGACTCTTTCCAAAACCGCCGGCGATACGAAAAGTTCGAACATCCGCGGCGGAAATACCCGCTCGAATCAAAAGGAGACGAATTCCCGTCCGGATTGCCCCAACGGCAAGCTGAAGTTCGCGAAAATCCTCCTGCGACACGTGAATTTTTCCTACGATTTGAAAACAGAGCGTTTCATCCTCCGGATTTTCCGGATTCAACCTCTTTTTCAAAATACGGTTTTTCCAGTCTGCCGGCGCGTCCGGGGGAATTTCGTCCGGCTCGCGCAAACAGCCGTCGGGAGTCAGAAGTCCCAAAGAAAGCAGTTCCGCCGTCAGGTCGATAAGCGCGGAACCGCAAATTCCTTCGGGAGGAGAATCCTCAAAAGACTCGAAAGAAAGTTTTCCGTCTTCATTTTGAAACGAGACGATCGCTCCGGTTTCCGCGCGCATTCCGAAAGAAATCCTGGCTCCTTCAAAACAGGGACCCGCCGCCGTCGCGCAAGCCAATCGACCGCGGGGCGTTTCAAGAACCATTTCTCCGTTAGTCCCCAAATCAAGAAAAAAATCATGGTCTGAAAGGCTAACGCCCCTCTCTTCAGCGACGCTGAAATCTGTTTGCGAAAGGGCGGAATGAATCGCAAGAAGCCCGGCGGAAATATCTCCTCCGACAAAAGCGCCGATTACCGGAAAAACGAAAACTCGCGTTTCCGGTAAAAAAATATCCAGCCCGCCGTTCCAGACGGAATCCCCCGCGGAATACTCCGTACTCAGAAATTTCGAGGGTTCAAAAGGCGCCGAGGCAAGCGACGTCAAATCCAGACCAAGCAGCATTTCCTCCATCGCGGTGTTTCCGGCAAAAATCAAACGACCGACGGAAGCGGGAGCGAGGGAATTTCCGGACTCGGCGGCGTCCGCCAAAAGTTCCTTCGCCATCTCGCAAACGGCGCGTAAGAGAAATTCCTGAAGTACTTTTCGACGAAGAGGCGATTGATTGCCATAATCAATTCGTGAAATAACGTCCGCGCCGAACTGCGTCTGCGGATTAGAACGGGAAACCGTCGCAAGAATCGCCCGCCGACGCGTCAGGGAAGCCGCAAGCGTAGTCGTTCCAAGGTCAAAAGCAATCGCAACGTCGGAAAAACACGGTTCCCGATCCTCGT
>CAZWOV010000469.1:0-2480 GCA_964635645.1 uncultured Planctomycetaceae bacterium
ATGTTTTATCGTTTATCGGCTTTAAGGATAACCTATTTTCTTTAGACTACGATTTGTCTACTGTTTGTCTGTCTTTTCTATTTTGAATACTTGAAACAAGCGGAGCAATTGGAATATGAGGAATAACGGAAATAATACGTCGTTTTCGGAGGCGTTTGGATTTTTCCAAAAATTTTTCCGTTTTAAGAAAAGTCTGATGGTAGGGAATGTTTTGGCATTTCCGAATTTGAAATTTGTCGGGAGGGCAAAACGTCAGATTTTATTTTCCAGGAAACGAAATAAAAGAAGGTTTGCGATGGAGTGCGGCCATAATTCATTTACTGACTATTTGACGTTCTCGCGTCGGATGACGAATAATTATTATGTTGCGTGGGCATTGCTCTTCGCAGGAGCGGCTCTGCCGGTTTCTTTTGCGCAGGGAGATAATTTTACTCGTCCGACATATGTTCCAGCTGTTTCGGAATCTTATTTCTTTGGCGATTCGAACGAAGTCTATCCGAATCCGTTTCAGCCGTCTCCGTCTTCTTTTACGTCGTCTCCGGGAGAAACTCGTCCAACGCCGGACCGCGAGGTCAGGGCAAGGGATCGGGCCGAACGAAGAGAAAAAATCCGGAGAAAGTATTTAACGGTTGATTCGCAGAATTTCCAACGTCCGGAGAGAGAGAAAGGCTTTCAGACGGAGGCGCTTTACCGTGATAAAAATACGGTAGTTTATCGAACTTCACCGGAAGTGTTTTTCCCCGAACCCGGAATTTTACCGGTTACGCCGCGGAACGAACAGGCGGAAGAGTCTTCTTTTTCTTTTCTGGTAAATTCGGATGGAACGACGTCGGCTTTACCGATTCAGGAGGAAGTTCAGGAAGACGCGCAGATTCTGGAGGACGTTTATCCCGAGTTGCCGAAGCGCGAGTCGGGAACGAAAATTAAGAACGAATTAAATGAAATCATTCTGGAAGACATTGCCCTTCCCGCGGATGAAAATATTTCAGGGAAGCCGATAGGCTCCTTAAAATCGATTCCGCGAAAAGAACAGGTTCATTCCGGTTTTTCATCCATTACGGAAGCTCCGACGCTTCCTCTTGCCGAGGAAATTCAGGACGGCGGAAAATACTCTGAAGAAAAACGGTTGAGCGAGGCTTCGGAAGAAGAGTTTGAATTGATTCCGATATTGGAAGAATCGGAACGTCAACAGGATAATGAGGAAATAAATTCCGCGACGGATCGCGGCGAGCGTTCCATTCTGAAAACTTCTGATTTCAGACGTGATTTTCATGTTCATCCCGCGGCTTTTAAATTTCCTTTTGAGAAAAGCGTTGACGACGGAACGTCGGATCGCGCCGTGCAGAATTTCGGAAAGAACCGGGGAATGCGTTATCCTGTTCGCGGAAGTAATTCTCCCTCCGTATCGGGACAAGGCGAAAACAAAGCGCGGACATTGGAGAAGGCCGCGCCGGAAAACGTGGATTCGGGTCGTGTTTCGACGCGAAATTATGCGTCCGGGGTGCGCGTTCAGGAGTTTATTCCCGATTCCTCGTTTGTCAACGGACGGCAAAATTCCGAATTGACGCAGAATGTAGCGGCGACCGATTCCGGAACGTCGGTTTCGTCTCCTATGGTCCAGACGTTTTCTCACGATTCGTCGCGAGTTGCGGATACTTCGCGAAGAACGGATTATCCAGTTCCTCAGAGTTACGTCGAGGCGCATCGCGTTTCCCAACGCTCCGCCTCTGCGTCGCAGAATAATTCATATCCGACGTCGGAACAGTCGGTTTCTCGTCGGACGCCGTATTCGGATTCAACTCAAAAAATCGATTCTGCAGAGCGTTCCATACTGATTTCTCCGTCGCAAAACGCCGCGCATTCCAAAGGGCAAACCCGGAACGGCGATACCGCTTCAAATAGCGTTCGCGTTATTTCAGAGACGGAACGTTCGTCGTCTCAAGCGGTTCAGAATACTGAAAATACGCAGAACGCCGACGTTTGTCAGGATTCCGATTCAAAATCAGTTTCGGTTTCAGAACCTTCTTACATTCAGCCGTTCCCGGAAAAAAATACGGCGAATCATAAATTGAAATTTGTTATTCCGGAGCGTATTGTTTTTCAGGATTTCAGCGCCCGTAAAATCATCGAGAAGGGAAGTCTGCCATGGTATGCGGAGTATATTCAGGATCTTGACGTTAATGAAGAGCAGCTTTTTAACACGTTGCGCGTCCTTGGCGACAATAAACTTTCCAGAAGCCGCAGCCGTTTTCATCTTATAGAAGCCGGGATTATTGCCAGTCGGCCGGAGTCGGCCGCGCAGGCGAATCGAATGTTCAATATTTACGAAAATATCGAGTATCATGTGCTTCAGAGTACCCGTCAAGTGGATGCGCGTCAGGATTTGACGCTTAAAGAGAAAGAGGAGATGAAAGCGGAGATAATCCTGAATTTCATGCATAAGAATGTGATTCAGGAGTATCGTCTGGAAGGGACGACCA
>CAZWOV010000470.1:0-2471 GCA_964635645.1 uncultured Planctomycetaceae bacterium
CCAGCAAGGCCGCGCCGTCTGCCGTCGTGAGCCAGTTTTTCAGAACGGGGAGAAGTTTACCCAATTTTTTCCCGAGTTTTTTCAGGTCGGGAAGAATCGAGTAGGAAACATAGTCGTCCGCGCGGTCGGCGAATCGAACTTCCTTCACGTTCAGTTCTTCGCAGATTAACTGATTGTGTTCCGTGAGCCAGTCGCGGTGCGGACGGGAAGTTTCCGTAAGCGCGACGTCTACGCGGGAAAGCGGCTGCTTCACTTTCAGACTGGCGTTTTGCCGCGCCGAGTGTCCCTGAGAGCAGATTTCGCGCATCAGGTCCATGCGGACGGCAAGCGTTTCGTCGATGGAAGCAACGTCCGGAGTCGGATAGTCGCAAAGATGGACGCTTTCTACTGCGCGCGCTCCGAACGCTCCGCGAACGAGAGAATTCCAGATTTGCTCGGCTATGAACGGAACAAACGGCGCGATGAGCTTGGAGAGCGTAACCAGGCACTCGTAGAGCGTCCAGTAGGTATCCCATTTCGCACAGTTGGCGTCCGATTTGTCGGAACTCCAGATACTTTCTTTTGAGCGTCGAATGTACCAGTTGCTCAGCGCGTCTACGAATTCCAGGAGCGCCGTCGCGGCCGGATGATTGTCGTACGCGTCCAGCTTTTTAATGACGAAGGCGTTGAGCGAATTCAGCTTGCTCATGATCCAGCGGTCCAGTTCCGCGCGTTCGGAGATCGGACGGTAATTTTTGGCGTTCTTCAGAATATCCGGCGTCATTTGTCCGACGTTGCCGTTCAGCCATTTTTCCGGTTCAAATCCGTCGCTGTTTGCGTAACCGACGAGGAATTTCAGCGTGTCCCACAGTTTCACCGTGAACGCGGGCATGGATTCTGCGATTGCGCGCTCGCTGTAGATGATGGCGTTCCAGGGCGCCTGATTACTGTAGAAATACCAGCGCAGCGCGTCCGCGCCGTATTTGTCGAAAATCTCGTTTGGCGAACGGTAATTGTGGAGCGATTTCGACATTTTGCCGATCTTGTGTTCGTAGTTTTTGGCGCCGAGAGCCTTTTTGGCTTCCTCTTCTTCCAGGAAGATTTGCCGATCTTTCGGGTCGCGGTAGCCTTTATTTTCCCACCATTCCGCAAGCATCAAACCAAGCACGACGCAGGTTTTGAACGGGTGCGGATATTCATGGACGCGATTGGCCGCCGCCGTCTGATTTTGCCCGCGTTCATCCTGATTTTGCTCATGTTCGCCGAACAGCAGAGTGCTGATTGCCAGCTGACTGTAGAACCAGCCGCGAGTCTGATCGATCGCTTCGCTGATGAAGTCTGCGGGGAAATGCGCCTTAAATTCTTCCTCGGAACCCGGTTTGTGCGGGTAACCCCATTGCGCGAACGGCATGGAACCGGAGTCGAACCAGCAGTCGATCACTTCCGGAACGCGGCGCATACGCGGAACGGAGCCGTCCTCCATCAGCTCGCCGAACGGCGAATCGTAGGTAATTTCGTCAATGTAGGGTTTGTGAACTTTGAGGTCGTCCGGAAGATCCGGGTTGGCGGCCTTTGCTTTTTCCCAGACTTCCATGCCGGAAACGCCCGGTTTCGCCATTAATTCGTCGTAGTTCGCGATCGCTTCCATTTTTCCCGTCTTTTCGCAAACCCAGATAGGAAGAGGAGTGCCCCAGAAACGTTCGCGCGAAAGGGCCCAGTCTACGTTTGCGGCAAGAAAATTACCGAAGCGCCCGTCGCGAATATGCTCGGGAAGCCATTTAATTCCCGCGTTATTTTTGAGCATGGCGTCCTTGAACCGGCTCGTTTTGATGAACCAGCTTTTGCGCGGGTACTGGATAAGCGGGTCGTCGGAGCGCGTGTAGAAAGGATACTCGTGAAGATACTGCTCATGAATGAGGAGCAGATTTCTTTCTTTCAGCGTTCGGATGATATCGCGATCGGCTTCTTTAACCCACCGTCCCTGAAATTCGGGGAAAACGTCGGTGAACGTTCCGTTTGGCGCGACTGCGCAAATCATGTCGGGGCCTTCGCCGTCAACAAAGCGGGCTTTTTGCGCCTGAAGGACGCCGAAGTCGTCTTCGCCGAACGCCGGGGCCTGATGAACCATACCGGTTCCCGTATCGACCGTGACGAAATCCGCGGGAACGACGCGCCAGGCGACGTATTCTTTTTCGCCTGTTTTCAATGTTCCCTGAACGTTTCCAAGAGTGCGATAGAATGTGTCGAACGGCGGAATATAGCGAATACCGATAAGTTCTTCGCCGAGAAGCTTGCCGAGAGTTTCGTATTCCTTCGGTTTCCTGCCGCCGTATTTTTGAGCGACTGCCGCAAGAAGCGGTTCGGCAATGACGACGGCGCGTTCGTCTCCCTCAAATTTCACGACGCAGTATTCCAGGTCGGGTTTGATCGCCACAAACTGATTGCTGGAAAGAGTCCACGGCGTGGTCGTCCAGATGACGAAATCCGCGTTT
>CAZWOV010000471.1:0-2466 GCA_964635645.1 uncultured Planctomycetaceae bacterium
GACGAGGACCACGGGGTTTGTCGCATTTACCGAAATCAGGACGCGGGCCATGCGGTTTGTCGCACTTATCGAAATCGGGACGAGGACCGCGGTTCATGTCGCATTTGCAGAAATCAGGGCGAGGACCACGGGGTTTGTCGCATTTACCGAAATCGGGACGCGGGCCATGCGGTTTGTCGCTCTTCGCAAAATCAGGACGAGGACCACGGGGTTTGTCGCATTTACCGAAATCAGGACGCGGGCCATGCGGACGGGCGCATTTCGGCTCTTCCTGGGCGTCCTGTTCGCAAACCGGGGGCGGCGGAACTTCGCATTTCGCATTAGAAACTTCCGGCGCCGCTTCCGGAGCGGGAGCGGCCGACGCATCCTGGGCCGACGTCCAGGTTGCCGACAGAAACAGCGCCAATGCGGCGCTCACGGCAAATTGAGTAAATTTTTTCATATTGAAATTTCTCCTCTTATGAAAACGGACAACAGGTTAATTTTAACTAATCTAAACGTTGCCTTTTCAGAGAAAAAACGCCGTTGTTTCGATCACTTTTTTGAGTTTTTTTCCAAATATTCCCGTCGGAGCGCCTCCATTCCTTCCGATTTTGAAATTTTGGGAACATAGCCAAAATCTTCCCGTGCGCGGGTTATGTCAAAATAATGAGAACAAGCAAGCTGGGAGGCCAAAAAACGAGTCATAGGCGGATCGCTCTCCCAACGAAAGAGTTTCCAGATTTTTTCGCAGATAATTCCCAAAAAATTTGCCGTTTTGAAAGAAACCGCTTTTCGGACGGGGGGCAAATCATAAATTGCGAGCAATTCATCAATCCATTCCCAACAGTTGACGGGCGTTCCCTGCGATAAAAAATACGCGCGTCCGCAGACGGGCGAACCTTCTCTGAGAGCCTCCGCGGCCTGAATGTGCGCCTGGGCGGCGTTTTCAACGTAAATCATATCGACGAGATTCGTTCCGTCCCCGACCCGCCTCAAACGTCCGCTTCCGGCCCGGTCAATAAGCCGCGGAATCAGAGCCTTGTCTCTCGGTCCCCAAATCAAATGAGGACGCAATGCGCAAGTCAGGAGTCCATTTTCTCCGTTCGCCTCCAAAACCATTTTTTCAGCCAGAGCCTTACTATGCGGATAATGCGCCGTCCACGTTTCAGGATAAGGCGCGGATTCATCAACTCCGCATTGCGGTTTTCCCGCGAAAACAACGCTTGGACTGCTTGTTAAGACGAACTTTTTTACCCCCGCTTCTTTCGCGGCGTTTAAAAGATTCCGCGTTCCCAGAGTATTCGTCCGGTAATACTTTTCCCACGGTTCCCCGATTCCAGAAATCGCCGCGACATGAAAAATCACATCGACGCCTTCGCACGCGCGAAGCAGATTCTCTCCATCCTTCCCACCGTCGGCTTTTCCCAGATCGGCATGAAAGATTTCAACGCCTAATCTTTCAAGCTCCGGATAACTTCCGCGGCAGACCGTCCGGACCGAATCGCCGTTTCGGAGAAGAGCCTCCGTTAAATAAAGACCGAGAAAGCCGCCGGCGCCAGTCACGAGCGTCCGCATCTTCCACCTCCTCACGATTAAGTAAAAAAAAGTTTTCTGAACTTTCGCATCGCCTTCCGTTTTACTTAAAATTCAAGCGGTCGGCAAAATTAAAAAATTTCGCGCGTTCTGGAATAATGAAAAAGTAAATTTCTCACCCCCAATGCTCTTGGCCCCCCGCGTTCTCTTTCGAAGGCCTTAAATCTCGACGCCAAGCATCAGAGAATTTATTCCCGACCCAATCCCCAAAAGCGCGACTTTGTCTCCTTTTCGACATATTCCGCGTTCCAGGCCGATGGAAAAGGCGGAAGGAAGGGCGGCGGAGCCGGTATTTCCCAGAAATTCCAACGTCGAAAAATCTTTTTTGAAATCGATTTTCAGGGTATCGTAAAGCAATTTCTGGTGAGCTTTCCCAACTTGATGACAGAAAAAACGCGAGACGTCGCCGCGCGACCAGCCGACAGTTTCCAGAAACCGCGGAAAAAGACGTTCGGCCGTATTCACGCCCTGAACCAAAAGCGTCTCGGAATCCGTTTTCATCGCGTCGCCGGTTTTGACGCTTGCGTCGCTCCGGCAAAGATGACAGAACGCGGTATTTGCCAAAACTTCTCCGCCAATCAATTTCATGCCGGTTCGCGAGATTTCCCGATTCGTCAGCACGATGCCGGCGCTTGCCGAGCCGATCGTCAGCGAAGCAAAAAGAGGCTTGATACTTTGCCGCGTCAGGGAAGAATCGTTTAACATCTGATCAATCGTCGTTTCCAAAAGGGAGCGGGAATCCTCCGTCCCAACCACAATCGCGGCTTCAATTTGCCCCAGCTCAATCATGTTGGCCGCCTGAATTACCCCCGTGAGAATCCCCAGACACGCGTTGGAAACGTCGAAAACCTGGCAATGCTCCGGAAGACCGGCCCCCTCGTGAACGCCGCA
>CAZWOV010000472.1:0-2460 GCA_964635645.1 uncultured Planctomycetaceae bacterium
GTGGGATTTTGCGACGGACGCCGTTGGGGAATTTCCTGTTCAGACGGGGAAAATCCATGTTCCGGGAATTTGGAACAATCAGGGATTCGGTCCGGAAAACGATAAGGTAAAATTCAATTACGTCGGCGTCGGGCATTACCGACGGACCGTGAACGCTCCCAAGTTTTCTTCAGACGAGCGCGTTTTTCTGGTCTTAACGGGAATTTCGCGTTACGCGACCGTGAGGATTAATGGAAAACAGGTTGGAAACGAAGCGATTGGGTGCATTGGTTCTCATGAATGGGACGTCACGGACGCTTTGCGGCAGGAAAATTCGAAAAAGGACGTATTGCTTGAGATTGACGTGGATTCACGGCAGCGTTGGGGGCGCGATCCGCTTTTGGGCGCCGCTCAGCTTAACGACTACATGCTGATCGTCTGGGGGGGAATTTGGGGACATGCGTACCTTGAGATTCGTCCGAAAGCGTTCATGAAAGAGCTTTTCATTACCAGCGATATTCGTAAATCGGAATGCGCCGCCAAGTTTGAGATTGTTGGAGACTCCGAGGCGGACGAAGTCCGGATGGAGGTTTGGGAGTGGCCGAAGTTGCCCGGAGCCGAACCGGTTGCGGTTCAGACGGCGCCTTTGGCGGAACGCCGAAATCTGGCCGCGAAGATTCCCGACGCCAGGCTCTGGTCGCCCGATTCGCCCAATCTCTACTGGGCGCGGGTCTCAATCCTGAAAAACGGGCGGATTCTGGATTCGTTGGAAACCCGTTTCGGGATGAAAGAAATTCGTTTCGACGGCATGAAGATTTTCCTGAACGGCAGACAGATTTTTCTCGCCGGTTACGGCGACGACCACATTTACCCCGTGGAGTATTCGATGCCGAGCGATAAGGAAATGTTTCTGGAGCGCTTGCGCCTGATTAAGGCGTTCGGATTTAATCACGTCCGGCATCACAGCGCGATTTTGCCCCACGAATACTACGAGGCGTGCGACGAGGTCGGAATCATGCCCAATGCAGAATTTCTTCTTGGATATCCCGCGCAGCTTCCCGGCTGGGGCAGTCTTTGGAAAAATGGAAATACGGAAAATCTCCCTCCTGAAGTTGCGAACGAGTTGCTCTGCGAGCGGTTTGACGCGGTAATCAGAGAGTACCGGAATCATCCGAGTATTTTCGCCTGGGTTTTCGGCAACGAGCTGAACATGGGGCCGCCGTGGACCGAAACGCCTTTGCGGAAACGGGCTTTTGAAATTGCGAAACGTCTTGACCCAACGCGCCCGTTCATGGATTTGGACGGCGATTGGCGGAAGGAAATAGAAAAGGAGGAAAGAGATACGTGCGATTTTTATTCCGTTCTTTTCGACGAATGGGCCAATCCGGTCGCGACGCCTGGAAAATTCGATCTGAAAGAACTTTCCAAACCCGTTGTCGCTCATGAGATGGGGAATTACGTGACTTTTTCGCGTCCCGATCAAATCGGGCTTTTTGAGCGGACGGCCTTCAAACCGTTCTGGATGACGGAAGGACGGGCGGAGCTTGAGCGTCTGGGGCTTTTGGGTGAGGCGGAAGACTGGGCGCGCGCTTCGGAACGTCTTTACTTTTGTCTGCATAAGGCGGGAATTGAAACGCTGCGCAAAAATCCGCGGATTTCCGGTTACCACTGGTGGCTTATTCAGGATTACTGGACGACGTCCAACGGACTTTTCGATCTCTTTTTTCGACAAAAATCAATCCTGCCGGAAGAGGCGCGCATGATTAATGCGCCGGTCGTTCTGCTCCAGAACGGACTTAAGCGTTCTTACCGTTCAGGAGAATCGATTCGCATGGAAGCGCTTTGCTCCAATTTTTCCGGCGCGACTCTCGACGGCGAATTGACGCTGACTCTTGAGCTTAAGGGCGAAACGATTCTCAGAAAATTCCCCGTGAAAAACGCCCCCGTCGGCGAAGTTTTCCATATCGCGGATTTTTCCTTCCCCGTCCCGACGCTGAACGCCCCGGAGAAGCTTGGCGTCTCCGTCGAACTTGCGTTGACCGACGCGAAAAGGGTGATTCAGAAAAATCAATGGACCGCCTGGTTCTTTCCGGAAAAAATTCTTCCCTCCGTCGCGGCCATGCCGATTTTCGCCGACGAGGCGGCCCGACGCATGTTTACGGGCTGGGACCTCTCCCCGATTCCCTGTGCGAACGATTCGGAAGCGCCCCTTCCTGCCGACGCCGTCTATCTTGCGACGTTCCTGACTCCCCAGATGGTTCGGGCAATGGAAGCGGGGGCGAACGTCGTGCTTCTGGGGCGTCCGGAGTTCATGCCCGCGATTGATATTTCTTTCAAACAGACCTGGTGGAAAGCCGGGGATTCCGAAAGCGCAAATCACTGCGGGACTTTTGTTTATTGCGACCCGATTACGCGCGACGTCACGCGGGATTGCTGGTGCGACGAAGCATGGTGCGAACTGCTTGACGGCGCCGCAAAATT
>CAZWOV010000473.1:0-2446 GCA_964635645.1 uncultured Planctomycetaceae bacterium
TGCGTCGACGAGGTGGACGTTCTCGTTTTCGCCGCACTTGCAGAAGCGGGAATTCAGTCCGATGAAATGGATGGAATGGGACGCTTTATCTTCCGCGACAGAGTCAAGCTTTCGCCCCAGTCCGTTTCTCTGGCGGGCGTCGCTTTTTACCAGCGGGAAGAAACGGAACGTTTCCAGACCATTTTGAAATACCTGAACCAGTTCCTCGTAATCGACGAAGAAAATCAGACGGCGCGTCTTTCGCTTCCGAATTTCTGTTTCTGGTGGCTCTGGTACGGAAACGACGTCGAAACGCAGGCCGCTTACCTCCGTCTGCTTTGCATGGACGGAACGGAAGAAAGTCTCAACCGCGCCGCATATTTAGTAAAATACCTGCTGAATCATCGAAAGAACGCCGTCTACTGGAACTCAACGCGCGACACGGCCTTGGTCCTTGAAGCGTTTACGCGCTATCTGCAGACGACCGGCGAACTTTCGCCGCGGATGACCGTTCAGGTTCTATTGGACGATAAATTGATGAAAACCGTGGAAATCACGCCGGAAAATCTTTTCACGGCAGATCTGACGTTCCTTCTCCAGGGAGACGCGGTCACGACCGGTTCTCACCGCGTCGAACTTCGCCGAAAAGGATTCGGACCTCTTTATTTCAACGGTTACGCACGTTATTTCACTCTGGAAGATTTCATTACCCAAACGGGTCTTGAAGTCAAGGTAAATCGGAAATACTTCCTCTTAAAACCTGAAAATTCCACTCAAAACGCCGCCGACGCCAACGGAAAACTCATGAAACAGAATGTTCTCGCCTACAAACGGATTCCGCTTGAAAACGAATCCGTTGTCGCCAGCGGCGATCTCGTCGAGGTAGAACTTACGGTCGAAAGCAAAAACGATTATTCCTACATTCTGATCGAAGACATGAAACCCGCCGGTTTTGAGACTGAAAATCTACAGAGCGGATATGATGGGAACCCGCTCGGAGCCTATGTCGAGTACCGTGACGACCGCGTCGCATTTTTCGCACGAAAACTTAACGAAGGCGTTCGCAGCGTTTCGTATCGTCTCAAGGCGGAAGCTCCCGGAAAAGTTTCGGCTCTTCCAACCAGAATCGAGGCAATGTACGCGCCCGAACTAAAAGGAAACGGCGACGAAATGAAATTCGAATGCGTAGACAGGAAAGATTGAAAATCACGTTAAACGATTTTTCAAACGCACGTCGATTTTTCATGTCGAAACGTTTCGCGTCGGAAATTTTATGAAAAAATAATTCCCGGAGAGTTCTTCTTTCCGGGAATTATTCATTTTCTATTCTCATTTTCAGATTTTCAATTTTTATTTCCTGAAATTTCTCAGAATTTCAGAAAATAAAAACGAACGCGATCGCTTCATCGTCCGACATGAAAAAACGACGCGCGTTTTACCGTTTGATTTCACCGCTCGCCGTTTATTCTGAAAATTCCTCAATTTGAAATAAAAAACGATGAGACGGCATATTCATCCGGTTCTTTTTTCCCGTCCCGACGCCGTTTTCAATCAAAAATCAAGCGGAATTTGTTTTCGCGGAAGATTCAGACTTTTAATCCAATAAAGAATATCCAAATCGTATTCGCTCGAAAGACCGTCTTTCACAAGATCGCGCGCCAAATCCGCAACGCCGCCTTTTTCTACGATAGCGGCTTCCGCCGTTTGATAACGAATATTCCGATCGGGATGAATCATTCTGCGGCAAAATTCTACCAGCATATCGTTCGCCAGCACATCCTCCGGCAAAATGTATTCCAGGTTATTGATCAGTTCGTATTTCTGTTTAAGCAATCCGCTGGGAAATCCAATCCGGCCTCCATTCGCTCCCTCCATGCATTTAAAAGGCGAACGTCCAGCCAAAAGTTCGATCAGAACGTATCCAAGACTCGCGATATCCGATTGCGGCGTCGCGGACGAAACCTCTTTTTGACAAAGAACTTCCGGAGCGGCATAAAAAGGCGAACAGAATCGGCGCGGCGGCGTATCTTCATAAAAATAAGCGGCCCCAATATCGATAATTTTTGTGTTTCCGGTTTTTTTTAGCATTATATTCGCCGGTTTCACGTCGCTGTGAACAATTCCAACGGCATGCAATGCGGCTAATGCATTCAGACAGTCCCGGATAATCGCTAACGCCACCCCCGGTTTAAAGCGCGGACGAACCGGCCCAAAATCCAAAATGACGTTTGTTTTGTACAAATAATCGTCTGCGCTCAAATGCCGTTTCATCCAGTACAGAACTTCGTTGGACGCCAATTGCGACAGATCGTAACCGTCAATCAACTCCATTTCCATTATCCGAATTCCGTTAAGAGTGAACCAGTCTCGAACCGTCGTCAAATTATCGTGTTGAATTTTCGCCACCGCGGAAGCGACCTTGGCGCAGTAATTCATCGTCGCTTCATAACGACTCTCAAGTTTAAAC
>CAZWOV010000474.1:0-2431 GCA_964635645.1 uncultured Planctomycetaceae bacterium
TTTTCAGTTCAGAATTTCCTCTCATTTCTGATTTGGCCGCCAAAACGAAAATTTGTCTGCCGACGAGCGTCGGCAAGGAAACGATTAAATGAAAGTCGTGCGAATATCCATTAATCCACGTCGTTTCAAAAGCGCAGAGTAATTCATGAATCATACCGATTGAATGGGCTGGAAATTGCGTTCCGTTTTCCGCGCGGTAATTTGTGAGAGGGGCCGGTTCCAGACGGCAGAAAATCCGACCGTCGGAGGATGGGACGAAACGCCCTGTCTGGTGGACGTATTTTATTCCGCAAGGGGCGGCGGAATGAAATCGCCAACCGTCCGGGAGACAATCGATTCCTGGAACGCTTACGGAATGGGAATATGAAGGAAGAGATTCGTTTTGCCGCGGAAACCGCGCGTTAAGTTTTCGGGGCAATTCTGTCTGGACTCTTGGAAATCTGGAAACCGATTCGGAATTTTTACCGCGAAAAATATCGTTTGGGAGCGTTTCGGAAATAGAGGAGGAAACGGAAGAACCGATTGGGGTCCAACGCGAAACTCCGTCCGGACGAAAATCGTCTGAGAAAACGAGGATTCGCATTTGTTTCCAGGTTTCCAGTGAATGAACCGCCCGTTTGCCGTTTCGGTAGAGGACGCCGTTCTGAACTTCAAGCCGGTCGCCTGGAACGCCGACGATTCGTTTGACTACGGGACCGATTTTTTTATTTGGAGTTGCGACGACGACGTCGTCAAACTCGTATTTTTCCTGCGGAACGACTTCAAGAAGGTCGTCGAAACGTATTTCCTGACGACATTCCTGGAGATAAGATTTCGACGAGCGTATTTTTTCGTGGACCATCCAACCGCAGTTGGGACAAATTGAAGTTCCCTGATTTGCTCTTGGGGCGTGCATTCGGCATTTGGGGCAGGTTTCAAAGATCGTTCCTCCCCAGAGAGAAGGCAGCATTGAATTACCGTCTACCTGCACGAGGAGAATATCTTTGGAACGTCCAGTCCCCAAAAAACGTCCAGTCAGAAAACAGATAGTCGGGACGGTAAGAATTCCGATGAAAATTCCCAACGTGAAAGCGGAAGGAATCAGTTTGAAAATACCGCAAAATCGGACTTGAAGAGCGGAAAGTATTGAAAAGTGGGATTTCTTTTTCACGTTTGAATCCTTTGAACCCGGAATCCGGTTAGCGCGAAACGTCGAAAGTAAAGTTCCAGCGTAAATACCGTTTATTTTTTCTCCCGGGAAGTCGTTTGCGAGGAGCCGTCGGCGTTTTTTTCTTTGGGAACGGTATCCGCGTTTCCAACGGAACTATGATTCCATGGATTTTCCCAGTCTCTCCAATTTTCAAGGTAAAGCCGGTATCCCGCGTTTGTTTCCGCGCGTTCTTTCAGCCAGTTTTTAGTTTTTTCGACGTATTTCAGTTCTTCCGCAAGCGTCAGATATCCCGTCAGGACGCGCGTTCGCAGAAAAACAAAATATGCGTCAAGAACGTCGCAACGGCAGTAATCTTCAATTTCCTGGAATTTTCCAGCCTGGCGCATTTCGTCAATCATGTTTTGTGAAACGGACGTTTTTCCGGATTTTCCAACAAGCTTGGCCGCCAGATTCAATCCGCCGAAGAAACTGGTTGCGCCGAAATCGGTAAAGAGGTCCTGAAGATCGATTTGGGAAGACTGATTGAAACGGCTTCGCGGCTGATCGTAATTTCTTGCAAGCGGCGAGAACCAGCCGGGGATTGAAATTCCATATCGAAATGCGGCCAGTTCCATGAGAGGAATGTTGAAAGAGCGTCCGTTGAACGCGACGAACGCAGGGCGCCCATAACGTTCCCAACCGCGCCAAAAACGTTCCGTAATTTCCGGAGGACGGAGGGCGACCTCGCTTATTGCCGCGACGTCGAGGAGTTCAAAATTTTCGGAAACCTTTGCCAGCGCTACGCAGGTGGGAATTTGAAAAGAATAGGAGATGAAATCCTTTTCCGTTTCCACCGTTGGCTGTTCTTTCCATTTTCCGACTGCGTCGCCGCGCGTCTGTTTATTTCGCGTTTTCGCAGAATTTAAAAATTGGGCCGCGAGCGGAATGTCCGTAAAGGATTTAACGTCAAAAACCAGGTATCGAATCGCGGCGGCCGACATAAGATCTCCAGTAAATGTTAAAAGGACACAGCGACTGTCGGCGAAACCGGACAGCTTTGATTTCTCGGTTGAATGAATCGGTACTTTGGAGTGGATATTAATTCTTTTCGCAGCTGACTTCAGGCCAGAATTCAACAATTTTTTCCCGCATTTCTTCGAGACGGTCCGTTAGGATGAAATCTGCGCCCATTTGAACGAGTTTTTCAACGTTTTCGGGTTTATTGCAAAAGAAATAATTGATTTTTACTCCTGCGTCGTGAAGCCGTTTTACGTTGTTTTCCGAGCATGGCGCTAGAAGCTG
>CAZWOV010000475.1:0-2429 GCA_964635645.1 uncultured Planctomycetaceae bacterium
CGCTCTTCTGAAACGTTTACTCGACTGCAATTCATAAACAAAAAGAACGACTGCCTTTCCGTATTCTTTATGCGTTTTCAAAATAAGGTTAGCTTCAGTCGGCTTTTTGTTTATGAAACGGCGTTTATGTGCAAAATCTTAAATCGCTCGTAAAAAACGTCGGCGGCATACGCCCGAAAATTATCCAACGACCGCAAGAATTTCCGATTCATTTAAAATCAGATACTCTTCGCCATTAAGCGTAATCCGACAACCAAAGAACTTTTCAAAAAGGACTCGATCCCCCTCGCAAACCTGAAGCGGCGCGTACGTGCCGTCGGGTAGAAGTTTTCCATCGCCGACAGCCAGCACTTTTCCCTCCGACGGTTTTTCCGCCGCGGACTCCGGAAGCGAAATTCCTCCAGCCGTCACGGCGACGGCGTCAAGTTGACGGACGACGACTTTTTCTCCAAGTGGAACCAATTTCATTCTTAATATCTCCCAAAAATAATGTGTTTGAAAATCTACCTCTATTTTGACATGAAATCCACCAAAACGCAAGTAGTGATTGATATTTTTTTGAAAACAATCTCAATTTTCGATTTAGTAATATCAAATAAATGGTTTTTTCAGGCAAATTTTACTTTGCTCAAGGCCTTTTTTACGCCAAAAATTTCAATATGGGCAATATTTAACGTTAAGAAAAAATCTATTGATTTTAAGACTCTGAGCGCCTATGTCTGCTTTTTTCCAAAACTTTTCTTTTCGGAA
The DNA here is from genome assembly GCA_964635645.1 of uncultured Planctomycetaceae bacterium. Lineage (GTDB taxonomy): Bacteria > Planctomycetota > Planctomycetia > Pirellulales > Thermoguttaceae > RGIG3701. The sequence goes on from CAZWOV010000475.1 coordinate 751, forward strand.
ACTAAAAAACTCAACCCGACTCTATTCCGCCAACTGCAAACGACTCTCTGTCAACACAAACAAAGAATCGTCCACAATCGACTTGTCCCAGAATCAGGCAAAAACTGAACCGCCGCGTTCCGCCTTAATCCCGATTCAGTTTTTCCGCGGTCGTCCAAAGACCGGCCGAGGGCGTACTGATGAAATAAACTTCTTCTCCATCCGGCATGACGTTGAAACCATTTTTCATTACCGCGGGATCGTAACGCTTCAGCATTTCATCCAGATCGGCATAGCCGAAGCAAACTCCTTCAACCTCCTCCTTGGTGAGAAATCCAGGAGCATACGTAATTTTGAAACGTCCTTCGCTCGAACCATGAATAAGGTGCGCGGTACCATGCGTAAGATCCTGAAGCATCGGCTCCGTTTTCCAAAGTTTCAGGATGTTTTCCGTGCCGGAATATCCATATTTCCGAATGAGCGCGTCGACGTCTTCCTGTTCGCCAAATCGCTTTAATCCGGGAGCAAGAATCAGCAGCTCTCCACCATCGGCCATCGCCTTGCGCGTGCGGTAAATCGCTTTGTTCGCAACCCACGTACTGTAAAATTCATCCCCCTGCATGACTGCGACGACTTTTTTAAGCGGCGGAACTACGGTAATGTTCTGGGCGCGGGAAGCCCTGGCGGCGTCAAGATACGTATCCAGATCGTTTCCAACGTAAACCCCGGTATGGCCAAGCTTGCCGTTTTCATCATACGCCATAACGACTTCAAAGAAGAAGTCCGGAAAATGCCCGAGAAAATCGGATTCCGCCTTATTGTAGCACGCTCGAAGCGGAGAAATAAGCGTTCCCAGATTATTTTCAATACCACAGCACGCCGCGGCCATGTGCGAAGCGCAAATCATCGGCTTGCCGGCGAGTCCGATAAAATAATTCTTATTGTGATTGGCAAAACCAAGCACCTCGTGAGGCACAACATGGCCTATGTTAATAATTAAATCCCAATTCCCGTCAAGCAGCAGAGTATCAAGAGAAACAGGAATCGCCCAATCCACTTTACCGCAAGTGGCTTCTTTCACAAAATCTGCCGAAACTTCGCCAATCGTTCGGGAACCGCCGCGCCAGTCGTGAACATGAATACGGTCGAGCGGAATCGAACCAAACATCCAGCGATTCTGTTCGTCCGTGTGAGGAACATGCTGCCCGAGAGTCGGAATCACGTGAACGTCCGACGTTCGGGAAAAAATTTTGTAGAATTCTTCTGTTATCCATCCCGCGCCGCTGTGCGCTCGCGTAATATCCGGCGGCAGGAGAAGAACTCGTTTGGGATTCGCGCAAATCTGCCGACGGGCCTCTTCCGCCGCGCGATCAACCAGTTCCAGAACTCGTTCACGGGTCAAACGACCTTCTTCAGAAAACCATGTCATAATTTTTTCCTTATGTTTTGTCTCTAATTAAAAGACTCTCAAAAAATTTTCATTATTTTACACAAAAAAAATTTAAAGTAAATGAGGAATAATCACATTTTCAAAAACCCTTCCTCTTAAACCTCATTTTCTGAAACGAGAAAAGCAACTTCAATTACTTTTCTCCGTCGAAAAAAACCGACGCGCGCCACGCGCACAGAAAAATGAAACCGGAGTAAAACCGGTACGGAATCCATCGCGAATAACGCCGCGCTTTATGTTTTGAAAACTC
>CAZWOV010000476.1:0-2427 GCA_964635645.1 uncultured Planctomycetaceae bacterium
CGGACGAGAAGAAGGAACTGGAAAACGCTCTGGACGACGCGGAAGTCGCGGAGAAACTCGCTTCCGACGAACAGCAAATCGCAGACGTAAACGAGCGTCGGGATAATAAAGAAGAAAAAACAGGAAAACTTTTCCTGGAAACTCCTCGAGAAACATTGAACGCTTGGAATCAGGAAATAGACAGAGACGGTTTTTGCCGACGAATTCTTATTCCCATGAGTCCCGCTTCGTTCAGCGGAAAATTTGAGCCGAAAAACGACGGACTCAATTACGCGCTGGTAAGCAGAAACTCCATTCAGAATATCGGAAAATTCACCTCTTCTGAAATCAGAAATCTGCAGCTTGTCGGCGGCTATGTTCTGTTTGAGGGAACGGCTTTTCCATTTGGAGAAAATCCCGACTGCGCGGTTTCTCCAACACTCAATCCGGAAACTTCCAACAACGAACAGGGAATAGCGGCGGGCGTTGCGGCTCGAAAGAAAAATTCCAAAAGTCACGTCCTCAAGAAAGAAGACTCTCAGAAACTCAAAGTCGCCGACGAACCCGGCCGTCTCTACCATATCCAGGAAATTCCGAAAACGCTGGGCCTGGAGTCCGTCGTTCTGGAAATGCTCCCCGATGAGAAAGACATGCGTTTTCTTTACGTTCGTCTTCAAAAACAATTTGCCGATTCCGACGCAATAAAAAATCAGGCGGAAATAAAAAAACAGATTCCTATCCTTGAAAACCAGATTTCTGAACTGAAAAAAGCTAAAATAGCCTGTGAAAACAGAATGAAAGTTCGCGATCAGAAACTGTTGAACGCGTCAAAAAATCTGGCTGAACTGGTCGGAAAAGGAGTTCTTCTGACTTTACCGGAAGTAAAAGATCCTCAAAACGACGAACAGGTTGAAGCGTATCGAAAAGCGGAAAACCGCCTCTATTCTCAAAAAATTCCTCGATTGTTGGAAATTGCCGCGGACCGACTCGATCAAATGGAGTCGCAACTCCGTGAACTGCGCGGCTCGATTCCATCAGAAAGCGAATGGACGCCTTCTGAAATTCAACGTATCAACGAACGTCTCCTGAAAAATCCGCCTCAGATCATGGCTGTTTTTACGGGAAATTTCGACTTTAATCTTCCCTTTCCGCCAAAAGCGGAGCTACTCCTGAAGAAAAATGCCGCCGTTCAAAACAAAACGTCGCCCTCTTCATCGCTTTTCAGCAAAACTTCAAACCGGGAAACCGAAAACCTTGACGGCGCCTTGGACGGCGGTGAAAACGACGACCCGTTTGGTCAAAATCATCCTTCGACAGGAATTCAGCCGCTGAATTTGGACCATATTCGGGGAAACGTCAAAATCCTGAATAACAAAACAGATTTTGAAGCGACGCTGAAAACCGAAAAGAAAAATGGAAATGAAGTTCAGATAAAGATTGAGGGAATTGGCAAAACGCTGCCTGAAAACATCAGAAAAAATCTTCTGATCTCCATGCGAACGGCGCAGATTCGCGCAAATGAATCGGAACCAAGGTACGAATCGTTTCAGGATTTAACCGCAAACAAAAACAATCCCGTCGCTTCTATTCAGTTGCTTCCCGACGTCAGGTGTCTGCTGATAACGTTTCAGATAAGTCAAAGATCCGCAGAAAAACATTCCTCCGTCTGTCTGACTCCATACTATCAGATTTGGCGGGACGACGACGAAGAAGATAACGAACCCAGGATTCAAACTTTAACCCTGAAATTGTCTCCCGACGCGTTGAATTTGTTTTCCAGCAAGGAACCGGATTCTTCAAAATCAAATAAAAAAAATACTCCAAAAACCGGCGTTTCATTCTCGAATCGCGCCGATAAATGAAGTAGAAAATCAATCGAAAAAACTTAAATAAATTTTGATCGTTTATTTAATTTGAATATCATGAAAAACAGAACGCTTTTTTTGCTTTTACTTGCCCTTTGTCCGCTGGCGGCATTGACGTTTATGTCAATTTGGGAATTGTTCGCAATCCCTCCCCGTTCCATGCCGGACGACAGCGCGATGATTCAACGTCTGGCTCGGAATTTTGCAGTAAGCCAGAATCAGGTCAAAGTCGCTAACGCTCTTCAGACGGGGTTAAGCGAAGTGCATCTGATTCTTCCGATTGATATGGGAGAATCGAAGTTTGCCCAGAATATGGCCCGCTATGAATCTTACGCCGAAAAACTCCAGTACGTCCGCGACTGGAATGCCGTCGCCGGAAATATGGCGGATATGCTTCAACCCTTACGTAAAATTAATTCTGAAAGTCTTAGCGATTTGGAAAATGCGTCCGAAGAAAACATGGAACTTTCCGAAGGCGCGGCCAAAAGTATTCAAAAAGCCAAAATACGTTTTTCCCGTTATGGACGCGAACTGAATTCTTCTCTTGAAGAACTCGGCAAAAAAAATCCCCAACTTTCATTGG
>CAZWOV010000477.1:0-2423 GCA_964635645.1 uncultured Planctomycetaceae bacterium
CCTGAAACTGATTCAGAAAGGCCTGCGCCGCGCTGCTGACGATAACCAGGTCGCCAATCTCGTCTATATTCTGAAATTTTCCCGACGGAGTCAGACGAACGACTTCCCCCTCAAATTTCATGGAACCGGAATCCATCGTCAAATTTTGCGTCGCCAGCGCGGCCAATACGACTGACGGCGAAATGGAAAGCTGCGTCATTTTCGACTGAGAGATCTGAATCTCGATCTCCTCGTCCGGAACCCCCCAAAGCTCTACGCGGCCAACTTCATCCAAAAGACTGAATTCCCGCTGGAGAAATTTCGCGCGGTCCAGTTGTTCCGCCGCCGAAAATCCTTCGCATGTCAATGCCAGTACGATTCCGTAAACCTGTCCGAAATCATCCTGAACAATTGGAGAAATGGCTTCGGGAGGCAGTTTCAGACGAATTTCCGACAGCTTATTTCTGAGATCCGTCCAGCTTTCGCCAAGGTCGCCGCTCTTGACGCTTTCTTCAAGGTCAACGTAAATCAGCGAAAGCCCCGGCATGGACCAGGAACGGAGTCGGCGAAGATTCTTAAGCCTCCGGCAGGTCCTTTCGACAAGATCCGTCACATTCTCTTCCACTTCGCGAGCGCTCGCTCCTGGATAAGGCGTAACGACAATACTGGTTTTGATCGTAAATTCAGGATCTTCCAGGCGCCCAATCGTAAAATAAGTGAAGATTCCGCCTGCAACAAGCAGGAAAACCAGAAAACCAACGACGGTCCGATGATGAACGGCATATTCCGACAGCATTTTCAGTCCTCCTCAAATTTTAATTCAAAACGCGAACCGTCTGTCCTTCTCTCAAAAAACGCGCGCCGGGGCCGACAATCTTTTCTCCGACTTTTATCTCGCCAGTCACGACGGCCCCCTCGTCGGTCAAACGCTCAAGCTTCACCTTTCTCTTCACGATCGTATTTTCCGGCGACACGCTCCAAACCACCGTTTCACGGCTCTTCCCATCGTAGGAGTCCGCCGAATCGCCTTCCTTCGGGATCGCGTAATCTCCCGTAACGGCAGTCAGAGGAACAAGACATTCGCCTTCCTTCGGCTTAAAATTAATCGTTACGGACGCCGCCATTCCCGGATAAATCGCCGTTTCTTCCACCGATTGAAACCGAACCTCCAACGGGTAACCGTATCCTCCCGTCTGAAGGGCTTTGCCAAGAGAACTTAATTCCGCCTCGAAAGACTTTCCCGGATACGCCTCAAATGAACAGCGGTAAGAAATAAACTCGTCTTGACGAACCAGAAGCGATTCCGGAATAGTCGTCTGAACAAGGATCTCAGAAACGTCCGTAAACGCCAGGATCGGAATCGACGGCGCGACGATTTCGCCTTCTTCGACGTATTTTTGCGTCACAAAGCCACGGCACGGCGCCCGCAAAACAGTGTCGGAAAGCGCGTCCTCCGCCTGTTTTTTCTGGGCAAGGAGTCCTTTCTTCTTCGCCTCGTATCCGTTGATTTCCTCGTCAAGCCCTTTGATTCCATTTTCAAGCTGCTTTTCCGCCGCAATCTTTGCCGCCAATGCCTGCTCGTGCTGAAGCTTCAACTCGTCCAGCTTGATTTCCGGAACGGCGCCTCCCTTTTCAAGATCCGTAAATTTTTTCAAATTCTTTTCCACCGTCGCCAACTGCGCCGCGGCCGCGTCCAGTTGTTTCTGAAGCATCGCGATCGAACCGTCCCGATTCGCAGTTTTTGCGTCCAGTCCAGCCTGAACCTCCGCAAGCCCGGCTTCGACAACCGCCAGCGTATTCAGAAAATCGCGTTGGTCCACTCGCGCCAGCTCTTCGCCTTCATCAACCATCTCGCCGATTTTAGCCTTCAGCGAAATAACCGGTCCATGAACGCGAAACCCCATCTGAATCGTCTTGCCCTCTTTTGCCGTTCCGGAAAAAGTCTGCGGACAAACCGAACTTTCCGGCTTCACTTCGCACAGCTGAACCAGAGGAACTCGAACTTGATGGGATCGCTCTATTTCTTCAGGAGTCAAAACCTTTTCTTTCCTGGCGCACGAACACGTAACCAAAAACAGAAAAAACAGAGCGACAACGCTAAACGGCGAACAAAAACTTCTGAATTTCAGCATAATTAATCCCATCCGCACAAAAAACGTGAAAGAATCAAAAAAACGAATCTTTTCAAGACAGGGAAACCCAAATCCCAAGACTTTCCGCGTTTCTCCCATCCAACAGTATCAAACAGTCCCAAACGTTTTCCAGACTGTTTTCAAAACGTTCCGCCAGAATGACCTTTACCGGCAAATAACTTTTTTTCAAGGCGACGTCAGGTTTACGAAGTCTTAAAAAAAACTTTTTCTATTTTATCAAAAAATGCAAAAGACCTGAACCCCCCCCTTTTTTAATTTTCCTCAAAAAGTTCAAAAATTTCGACATTTATT
>CAZWOV010000478.1:0-2416 GCA_964635645.1 uncultured Planctomycetaceae bacterium
GGTAACGCACGTAAACGGCGGGGTCGGCGACTTCGCGGTAACCCTCGCCCACTTCGCCGCTGGAAAGAGCGGTTCCGCCCTGCGCCCACCACCAGACTATTTTGTGTCCCTGATAGAGAAGTCCTTTTTTAAAGAATTCGGAAAGCGCCCACCAGACGGATTCGACGAACGACTGATGGTAAGTCACGTAGGCTTTATCGAGATGAATCCAGAAACCAATGCGTTCGGTGAGGTGTTCCCATTCCTGCATGTAGCGCCAGACGCTTTTCTGGCAAAGCTGAATGAACGGTTCGACTCCGTAATTTTCGATTTCTTCACGCGATTTTTTCAGACCAAGCTCTTTGCAGACTTCAAGCTCGACCGGAAGTCCGTGCGTGTCCCAGCCCGCCTTGCGTTCGCAACGGAAACCGCGCATGGTTCGGTAACGGGGAAAAAGGTCTTTCATTGCGCGCGTCAGGCAGTGTCCGGGGTGCGGCATTCCATTTGCAGTTGGCGGACCTTCAAAAAAAACGAACGCAGGAGCGTTTTCACGTTGCGCAAGCGATTTTTCGTAAATGTTATTTTCTTTCCACCACTGAACCATTTCCTCTTCCATCTTGGGAAAAGAAACTCTTCCTTCCTGAACTTTCAGCATTTTTTCACCTTAATAAATTAAAAAACAACAGGAAAACAGTAAGTATTGGAACCCCCGGATACAAAAGAATGAATAGGGGGCGAAAATACCCTCTACTCATTCTTTCGTCTCAAATTTCAGGTTTTGATTTCGACCGGTTTGTCATTTTTCCAAATCAGTCGTCAAGGCCGGGAATCGTGAACTGCGTACAGAAATCGGCAATTTCCTTTCGCGCGGATTTCTCGGCTTCTTCCGAGTTTGGAAGAGCGTTTAGAATACGAACAATCCATTCGCCCACCTTAAGCATGTCCGCCTCTTTCATTCCCATACTGGTAATACCGGGCGTTCCCATTCGCACGCCGGAGGTGACCGTCGGTTTGCGGGTATCGCCTGGAACCGTGTTGAAGTTGGCGATGATACCGCCTCGAGCGAGAGCCTGAGCGGCGTCTTTTCCTGTGTATTCCTTATCGCGCAGGTCAAGGAGAAGCATGTGCGTATCCGTTCCGCCGCTTGCGAGTTTAATTCCATGTTCCATCAGGTATTCGCCAAGAGCGCGGGCATTTTTAACGACCTGATGCGCATAGTCCTTGAAGGAATCCGCGGCGGCTTCGGCAAAAGCGACGGCCATGCCCGCGATGACGTTCATGTGCGGACCGCCCTGAAGGGTTGGGAAAACCGCGCGGTCGATACGTTTGGCCAGGTTGTTTTTGCTTGTCGGATAGTATTTTTCCTGGTAACGGTCTTCAATTCGGCTCATGATGAATCCGGAACGGGGACCGCGCATCATTTTGTGGGTGGTGCTCGAAACGACGTCGCAGTACGGGACGGGATTGGGATGAGCGCCGCCGGCGATCAGACCGGAGATGTGGGCGATATCCGCTACGAGGTAAGCTCCAACCTCTTCCGCGATTGCGGCAAAACGGTCGTAATGAATGGTACGGGGATAGGCCGTCGTACCGCACCAGATCATGCGGGGACGCTCGCGGAGAGCGATTTCGCGGATTTCATCATAGTCGAGAACGCCGGTTTCCGGCGATGGACCAAAGGGGACCTGAACGTAATCTTTTCCGGAAAAGTTGACTTTCCAGCCGTGAGTGAGGTGTCCGCCGAAGTCGACGGGAATTCCCATGACTTTGTCGCCGGGTTTCATGATGGCGCGATAAACGGCGGAGTTTGCCGGGGAACCGCTCAGGGGCTGAACATTCGCATGTTCGGCGCCAAAAAGCGCCTTCAGACGATTGATTGCGAGATTCTCGACTTCGTCACAGACGTCGTTCCCTTCGTAATAACGCGCTCCGGGGTATCCTTCGCAGTATTTATTCGTAAGGGAGGAACCGGTCGCTTCCAGGACGGAAAAGGAGGCGTAGTTTTCGGAAGCAATCATTTTCAGTGTCGAACCTTCATAGGCCGCCTGACGGCAAATCAAATCGTAAACTTCCGGATCCGTAACTTTCAAATGAGGATAACGTTCTGCTTTGAGCATTTTTGCGTTCCTGTCAAAAAGGTTATTTCAGAAAAATCTCCTTTTAATATACCTGAAAATAGAAACACCGCAAGCAGGGGGGGGGGATTTTTTAGCGGCGCTTTTTCTATTTTTAAGAAAAAAACGGCTGAAAGTTCCTTTTTTGTCAATTTTTTGCAAAAATCAAGTTGGAAAACGAGTCGAAAGGAATCTTGACGCGTGGGGCGAGAGAAAAAGTGAGCGAAACGGGAAAACGGAAACCGGGAGAACGGAAATGGAGAGCGGAAACGGAGAGTGAAAAGGGGAGAGAGAAACGGAGAACGGAAACGGGAGAGAGAACC
>CAZWOV010000479.1:0-2411 GCA_964635645.1 uncultured Planctomycetaceae bacterium
CAAGAGCGTCGAATTTCGAGTACGCTTGATGCGCGGAATAACGATTCATAAATTGAATAAGCCGTGAAAAATGCAGTTTTTGCCGCGCGTCGGGACCGTGATTTTTGTTGAAATGAACGTCGCTGAGCGCCGCGAAACGCAGAATCGTATTGCTTTCGCATTCTTTTGAAAACAGCGAGGCGGGCAGGAGGTAGACGGACGCGGCGGCGGAGGCTGCGGCAAGAAAATGGCGTCGATTCATATTTTTTCCTTTCGTATGACAGAATAAATCATCTTTTATTTAATCATACTTTAAGAGTTCTTTTTTTTCAACCCCCCCTTCCCGTTTTTTTTTTATCCCCCTTGAATCTTCTCCAAAACAGGCTAAAATAAACGGTCGTGACGTTTTCTTTTTCCTGTTGCTTTCAAATTTTGCCGACTTTTGATCCAATGAATCGAAATATTCCCGACGTGATTCAGGTTCGCGGCGCCCGCGTTCATAATCTGAAAAATATCGACGTCGATATTCCTTTAAATAAAATTGTCGCAATCGCGGGCGTCTCCGGATCCGGCAAGTCGTCGCTTGCGCTGGGAACGCTTTACGCGGAGGGATCGCGACGTTATCTCGAGGCTCTTTCCACCTATACTCGGCACAGAATGAATCAGGCTGTCCGTGCGCAGGTTGACGAAGTTCTTTACGTTCCGGCGGCGCTTGCTCTTCGTCAGCGGCCTGGAATTCCAGGAATTCGGAGTACCTTCGGTACGGGAACAGAGTTGCTCAACAGTCTCCGCCTGATGTTTTCACGGCTGGCAAGTCACTGCTGTCCCAACGGTCATTACCTTCCGCCGTCGCTGGCGGCCGCTTCTGAAATTCCTCTTGTCTGTCCGGAGTGCGGCGAGGAATTTTACGCGCCTGGCGCGGAGGATCTGGCGTTTAACAGTCAGGGAGCCTGTCGGCGATGCGACGGAACGGGGACGGTTCGAACGGTAGATCCAGCGTCGCTCGTTCCGGACGAATCGATTTCGATAGACGGCGGGGCGGTTTTGCCGTGGAAAACGTTGATGTGGTCTCTGATGGCCGATGTGTGCCGCGCGATGGGGGTAAGAACGGACGTTCCGTTTTGCGAACTGACGGAAAAAGAGCGGGAAATTGTTTTTTACGGTCCTGCGGAGAAAAAACGGATTTTTTACCGCTCTAAAAACACCGAAACCGCCGGCGAACTGGACTTTACGTACTATAGCGCGGTCCGTACGGTCGAAAACGCGCTCTCGAAAGTCAAAGACGAGAAAGGCATGAAACGCGTTGAACGTTTTTTGCGTCAGGGCGTTTGTCCGGACTGCGGCGGTTCCAGACTTTCAGAAGCGGCGCGAAAGCCGAAAATCCGCGGTATCTCTCTTGATGAAGCGTGCCGGATGACGCTTTCCGAGTTGGTTAACTGGGTTCGTCTGGTTTCGGAATCGATTCCCGACGCGATGCGTCCCATGGCGGAAACGATAGTCGATTCATTTTTGGAGTCGGCGCGCCGATTGACGGAGCTTGGATTGGAATACCTGACGCTTGACCGTTCAACCTCGACGCTCTCAACGGGTGAACGCCAGCGAATGCAGTTGGCGCGAGCCGTTCGAAATCGAACGACCGGCGTGCTTTATGTACTTGACGAACCGTCGATTGGACTTCATCCGTCGAACATTGCGGGATTGAACGGAGTGGTGCGCGATTTGGCGTCGGATGGAAATTCTGTTATTCTGGTAGACCACGACGTGCAAATTCTGCGTGAAGCGGAGTGGCTCGTCGAAATGGGACCGGGCGCCGGGGTTAACGGCGGAGAGGTCGTCGCACAGGGAACGATTTCAGAGATCAAATCGAATCCGGCGTCTCTCATCGGTCCGTATCTTTCCGGCGAGGCGGAAGTTTGCGTTCGAAAACGCGCCGCGCGGGAGGAAATGTTCGACCAGGGCGCGATTTACCTTTCGACTTCCGCCATTCATACGGTTCAGCCGTTGGAGGTAGAGATTCCGAAAGGACGGTTGACGCTCGCGACCGGCGTTTCGGGTTCTGGAAAAACGACGCTTATTCTTGAAAGTCTCGTCCCTGCTCTTGAGGCGCTCTGCGCGGGAGGAAAACTTCCGGAGCACGTCGTTTCCGTTTCTGCGCCCGGGATTCGCCGCGTTAAGCTGATCGACGCGTCTCCGATTGGGCAGAACGTCCGTTCCACTGTGGCGACGTACGCGAGTGTCCACGATGAACTGAGGAAAATTTTTGCCGGAACCGAAGACGCGAAACGCGCCGGTTTGAAAGCGGGGGATTTTTCGTTCAATACCGGTCGTCTGCGCTGTGCCTGTTGCGACGGCTGCGGCGCGATCAGTCTGGACGTTCAGTTTCTTCCAGACGTTGAAATAGCGTGTCCCGAATGCCGCGGATCACGCTATTC
>CAZWOV010000480.1:0-2404 GCA_964635645.1 uncultured Planctomycetaceae bacterium
TTCAGATTCTGAACTTCAATTCCGACTTCTTCACGTAATTCGCGCAGAACGGCGGATTCAGCGCTCTCTCCCGCCTCGACGAAACCCGCGATAAGACCGAACATTTTGTCTTTGAACAGGCGATTATGCGCCAGAAGTATCTTGTCGTTTTGCGTTACCAGGACGATAACAGCCGGAGCAATCTGGGGAAAGTACGTATTTCCGCATGAAACGCACTTAAGAGCCGGCGCGTCCGGCGAATTTGTCGTTGGAGAACCGCATTTTCCGCAAAAACGATGATTTTCAAGCCAGTAAAGCAAAATTCGCGCTCGACACAAAGCTGTGCAGAAATCAGACGGAAATGTTGCCAGTATCCGCCTTGACGGAGTTAAGAAAAAACCGTTCGGAATTTGAGGAGGGGATTCCAAAAGAACGCCGACGCATGGCCGTCCGTTCAATTCGCCGACATGAAGCAGAGGAGCGTCTGGTATTTGAGATAGTAAACCGCGCGTTTTGTCCAATTCCGGGAACGTTTCTTCCGGGACGCAATTTTGTTTCAAAAGAATATCTTTTCCTGAAAAGGCGAGAAGCAGGGAGTTGGGAGCAATACTGGAACGGTTCAGAAACTGGATTTTTTGAGACGGAATGAAAGTCATGATCAAACATTGAAAACGAAAAGTAGCGGGGGAGAAAACTCCCCCGGCGGAAACGGGCCTTACGAAAACTTTATTTTTCAGTGGAAGCGGCGCGGTTTTTAGCCGTTTCCGCATAAAGATAGCGAATCGCGTTTCCCACCGTTTGGAGGAAGCGGACGTCTTGAATATCATCCCAGTGTCCCAACGCAGTGTAGAAAACGAGACCGCCCCATTCATTTTTTCTAAGCCATGTCAGCGGTTCCCGACGGCCCATTACGTCGCCGACCTGAAACAGTTCGGCGTTTTCCGCAATAGGGAGCGTAAAATAAAGCGAACCGCTGGAATGATAGGATTCCGTATCGACATCTTTGAAAATCGGATGTTCTTTTGCCGCGGGAAGCGTCGTCACTTGCGTTCCCTGATCGTTCGGGCCGTGATTATGGTAATTGCCGCCCAAAACTTCAGCGTCAAATTCGCGCCATTCGGAAAATCCTTCTTCAGGTTTTTTCTTTCCGTCAAAAGAAAGCGAGAAAGCGTGACTCGACGTGCGGAATGCGATCAGCGGACGGCCGGAGCGTAAATAATCCTTAAACATTTCGAGCTGTTCCGTTTTCGGAGCGATTCGGCGCAGATAAAGAAGCGCAACGTCGGCGTTTTTTAACTGTTCGATATTTTCAAAATCACCGCCGCCGCGGCCATGGATGACGACCGTTCTGATTTTGAAGTTTTTTTCGAGCCACGGAGCGAGGAGTTCCGGGAAAAGAGTATCCGCATGGTAGTGGTCGTCGCTGACGATGATGGCGGCTAAGGGACTGGAAGCGTCGCCGTTTTCAGGAGTTTCTGAAATAGGATCCGCGGAAAAAACAGGTTTGCCTGCGAATAAAACGGCGGCGATCAGTAAGAATGTCGAAAATAATTTTTTCATGACTTTTTTTCTCGGCGTATTGATGAAAATGATAAAAATATGGATGAAAATAAAGCGGTAAATTTTAGATTTTTCATATGGACAACAGAAAACGCTTTGGCGGGGCGGGCGGTTTCCCAAATGCGTCCAACTCCCCTTTCCTAAAGTTTTCGGGAATTTTGCGGATAAAAATCATATTTTTTTAAAATCCGTCTCGAAAAAAGGAAAAAGAGCCGACCAGGTACTGGAATAATTCGTTTTTTTCTGATATAATACGAAAAATAATTTTTGAACTGTCTGATTTGGGATGGGGAAAAGGATTTCAGAATGGCGAAAAGTTCAGCCGATAAAAAAGAAACGAAAGAATTGACCTTTGAGGAATTGTTTGCGCGGCTTCAGTCGGTTACCGCGGAGTTGGAAACCGGCCAAACTCCGCTGGACGATTCCCTTAAACTTTATGAAGAGGGAATTTCACTGATTCGAAAGTGCCGCGAGCGATTGACTGGGGCAAGGCGTAAAATTGAAATAATCGCCGGTCTTGACGCCGACGGCGAACCGTTGACCGAACCGCTTGACGAAGAAGAAAGGTCTCTTGAAAAACGCTCGGAAACAAAAGGGCGCTGATGAAAGTTTTTTCTTTGTGAAAATCAATGTCGTGAGAAAGAATTGAAAAATGTCAGAATTTTTAAAATATTCGGATCCGCTTGGGCTTTGGGTTTCGACGATCAGCGCGTACGTCAACGCTGAATTGGAAAAGGTTTGTGAAAATCTGAAAGCGGAATTTGATATGCAAAATTTGTCGGTTAATGTCGATAATATGTCCTCGCAAAGAGCAATGCTAAACAATCTTTTATCTGTAATTACAAAAATACTTACAGCAATCGGA
>CAZWOV010000481.1:0-2397 GCA_964635645.1 uncultured Planctomycetaceae bacterium
ACCGTCGGCAAATTTGTGGATTTTGCGGCATACTTCTTTTGAGAAAAGCCCGCTTTCATCGCCGGCCTGCTTCAGTTCCGCGCACAAAAAGGCCGTCGTTTCGTCTCGATTAAAGGTTTCGAGAAAACATCGTGCCGTAATTCTTTGTGAAAAGGCGGCAAGCTGTCTGAAGCTCAATTTTTCTTCGAGACTGGGGTTGCCGAAAAGAACGACTCTAACCCCGCGTTCCTGATTATGGGCGGAATCCAGAAGTTGGCGTACTTCTTCAAAAACGCGAAGCGAACATGCCTGAGCGTCGTCGATGAGCAACAGAAGTCCCGTTTGGAATTTTTCTGAAACTTCCAGGCTCTTCATAAATGCAGTACGCATGAGAGAAAGATTATCGGAAGGCTGTTCCAGTTCCAGGCGTGAAAAAAGCGTTTCGTAAAAAACTTTTGGATGATTCAGATTTCTGCCGTTGAGCGGAGCCAGCTCTGTTTTCCCCTGAAACTGCTTTTCAAGCGTTCGGCAGAGTAATGTTTTTCCCGTGCCGGAAAGACCGGTAACCAGCGCAATTCCTTCCTGTTGTTCCACACAGCGCGTAATTTGGCCTCGAGCATATTCCATGCCGCCAAAAGGACAATATGCATCCGCCGCCGGTTCGGCAAAAAACGGACGCTTTTTAAGGCCAAAAAACTCGTTTCCAATCATGATTGCTTCCTGATTTCCATCCCCGAGGGGCGGTACTTTCCCGGATAAAGCGCACTTCATACGTACTGCGATTTTAAAGTTTCCAGTTCCATTTGATTAAATCGGTATGAAGTAAGGTATTCTTCACCTTTTTCCGTTTTTCTTTTTTTTCTATGGTAAATGAAAAAAGGTATTTGACGAAAAAATGGAATTTTGAAAATGGAAAATCTGGTTGGACTGAGGAAAAGACGACGATGGTGATTTTTAAGAAAGAAAAGATTCCGCCGCGTCCCTTTTTAAGAATAACGAGATTAAGAAGAAGCCCCAATCCAGTATTAAGTCCCCAATCCAGTATTCTGGACGTTTTCGGACTTCTTCTTATCATTCGCGAGGATTGAAATCGGGTTTGAGGATAATTACTTCTTTTCGCGAGGGGCTGGAAATTCATGCCAGTTTCAGTAATCTTCTCAAAAGCCATTCCAAAGAAAGGAGCGTAACGATTGCATAAAGGAGAATTTGCGGAGGAACGACCGGCGAAGCCGAATCGAATTCAACAAGAGTTCTGGTTCGATCTTTAAGGAGTTCCGGCAGGTTCAGGATTTCTTGAACTTCGGAATTCTCAAATAGTCTGCCGCCGGTTTGTTTTGCCAATTCTTCAAGGAACATGGAATTTTTCTGCGGACGATCGCGTTCCATATCCGACAGAACAATTTCGAAACGCTGAATCAGTTTTTCAGAAGAATTTGCTATCGGGAGTTCAATTCGGGCCTTTCCTTCCTCCAGAATAGAAAATCTTCCCGAGTAAAGTCCCGGCGTTGATTTGTCCGCGGTCAGACGCAGCGTCTGGATTCTTCCGTTTGGCAGGTAAATTTCAGCCTCGACGTTTGGCCGCTCGGCGCTTGAAAGGGGTTGGAGAGACGGCGTAAAGAGCTGAGCGCGCACTTCGATGGGATCGCCGGGAAAAAAGTTTTTCTTCTCAAGCATAAGGCGTCCTCGCAGAGATTGTTGAAGAGTTCTTCCCTGCGTCACGTAATGGATAATTTGAACGTAAAAACGGGTGAAATAGTCGGGATTTAAGGCTCGCAGTCTCCAAAATTCTCCAGTTCCCAGATAGAAAGCCCGACCGGCCCCGTAAAATTGGGTTGCGAGGAGAATCGGCGGAAGTTTTCCCATTTTTGTTTTGGGATTTGAAAAAAAGGCCAGAGCCGTTGCGCCCGCGCGGAGTTTTTTAGTAGGGAAATGTCCGTAAACGCCTGGAAATTCATCCCAGATTCTTTCATTGGAACTGAATTGGTCGTCCAGTTGCAGACAGACTGCTTCACGTCCGGCCTGCGTCCAGTCCAAGGGCCAAATTTCATCGGCCGTAAAGGTATTTTGGCGCAGAGACGAGGTTCGCTCGAAAAATTCTACCGGGTAAAGCGCGCGAATTTTTTCCATTTTCGGATCGTCCAGCCAGCCTCCGACCATTCCCATGAAAACGGGACCGGCGATAAAAATCAGACCGCCGCCGTGTCGCGCCGTCCATTCTTCGACCCAGTCAATCTGATTTTCGGAGAGGACTTTCCAGTTGGGGTCCACTGCCAAAATGCAGTCGTAGGCAAAAAGTTCCTCGCGTGTTTCTGGAAAACGAATCAGGATGCGCGTCGCGTCCTGCTGGATCTGTTTTCGGATAAGTTCCTCTTCTTCATGGTTCTTCGGCATGGATTTTTCAGGAGGAAGCGCGCTTTG
>CAZWOV010000482.1:0-2387 GCA_964635645.1 uncultured Planctomycetaceae bacterium
GGCCCCTTCGCCGAGGACCTGGCCCGAATGACGTTTGTCGAAAGGGCAGGATACGGTTTCCGGGTCGGCGTTTTTGGGGGCGAGTTGTTCAGAAATCGCGACCTGCCAGGTGCGGATACTTTGAAGGCGCGTTCCCGTCGCTCCCGTAATCATGACGTCCGCCCAACCGCGGGCAATTGTTTCATGGGCGTATTTCAACGCGGCGTTTGCCGCCGCTTCGTTCATCGTCAGCGAATCGTTTGGCCCGAGGAACTGATTCAGAATGGAAATGTGGCACGCCGGCATGTTCGGCAACCAGATAAGAAGCCAGAGCGGAGCGACTTTTTCCTTGCCCAGCGTACCCATATTTCGAATGTCAAATTCACCGTTCTCGTCTCTGGAAGCCGCGAAAGCGCCGAACGTGGCTTCCGGTTTCGACAGCATATAGTCGCTGCCGTACATGACGCCGACGCGGGTCTGCGGTTCGGTAAAGAGAAGATTTGCGTCTTTCAGGGCTTTTTGCGTGCACGCAACCGCCATTTGAGTTTCGCGGCACATGAGCTTGGAACTTTTACGAATATTGCGCTTTAACTCTTTTTCAAGTTCGCCGAAATCTTCGATATTTCCAGAAAAGTCGTGACAGTAAGAGCCAAAACGAACGATTTCGCCTAATTTGGTAAGATTTTCCGGAAGCGGAGCAATGGCGTTGGAACCGGAATAAAGGCCTGACCAGAGCGATTCAAGCGTATTGCCAAAAGGCGTCGCTAATCCAATTCCGGTAATTACGGTTCTAAATATATTCATGATATTTTTCACTTAAGGTTCTTTGGAGCTGATCTATACTTTTTCCTATTTTACCACAATCTTCAAGTTCTGCAATGGGGATTTGGAAAACAAATTTCTGTTTTTATGAAATTTCTTTGCTTGCGTTGTTAATTTCAGAAAATTTTAAATAATTGGAAATTCTTCTTTATTTTATCTCATTTTTTGACGATAATAAAATTGGAAGTCTTGAGAAGGATTGGTTTCTGGTTTTAAGTCTTCCCGGTTTGAGTCTCAATGCGGCAATCGGAGAACAGTCGGCAAAATTGGTTTGAGGATGAAATATGAACGAGAAAATTTCAGGAATGAGGAACCCGGGCGCAGATGAAACTTCGTCGAGCGATTTCTTCACCCGTTTGCGAAACGTTTCGTTTAATCCTGACCAGCTTCAGATTCAAACGCCGACGGCTCCCTCGGAGACGTTGCGTTCCGTTTGCCGTCCTGCGGACGAAACGAATTTTGCAAAAGATTTTCTGAAATATCGCTCGAAAATTCAGGTCATACTTAATAAAAACGTCGCCGGAGTTCAGAATTCGCCCGCGCCCCGTTCGGGAAGAAATTTTCAAAGTTACGGCGCGGCCTCCTCTGAAACCGTTCCGGTTTTGAAAAATTGCGAGGCGCTTCCCCTTTCCCAGAGACGTTCCGCCAACGTCGATTATTTCGATTCCCAGAGACGTTCCGCCAACGCGGATTTTTCCGACAATCGAAACGTTTCCGCCGTTCAGCCTCTGAATTCGCCGGTTTCGTTTCAGACTCCTTCGTTTCAAAATTCGGAACGGACGTTCGCAGACGATTTGCCGCAGGCTGACGATCCGCGCGAAGAAATTCAGGCGGAAAAAGCGGTCGCCGTTGCGGAATCGCCGCGTAAAGACCGTCCTATTCAGTTTGGAAATAATCCGTTTGCGCGTTTAAGCGACGACCGGAAACAGGAAAAAAAGAATGAGAGAATTTCAGGAAATTCACAGCGCGGATGGCTTTCGAATATTCTGAGTTTCGGCATTCTTGGACTGATTTCAGGCGTTGGACTGCTTCTTTTTTCATTGAATTCAGATTCCGGGAATCATCAACTGACCGCTTTGGCGATATCGTTGCTTCTTTCCGGCGTTTCCATGTTCGCGTCGGTTGGTCTTTTTCAGGTTTTTCGATTCAATTCGAACTTTGTTGAAACGAATTGAATTTTGAAGCGGAATAAATCTTCGGGCCGGAACGCCGTTTCCGGTCCGTGGAAATTGGAATCGATTTCGGGAAAATTAAAAATTTTTCGCGAGTCGGTCCGGCGTATCTTTTGTTTTTTGATTTATTGTCGATCTTTCGTATTAAATTCTCGTGACGCCGCGAAAATCTTTTTTATTTTGCCGCGGGGTAATCTTCAAGAGCTTTGAGAAAATTTTCATCTTCAGTTTAAATTGTTAAATTTTTATTAAAATTGAATTTTTTTGACTTCTAAAGGATAGGGGGGGCTTGAAATTTTCCCAATTTATGGTTCATTAGAGAGAAAAGTTTTTCAATGACGTAAATAGTCATTAAGTGGAATTTTTATCCGGAAGGAGATTAAGATGAGTGAAAATGCTCACGCAGGCGATCCG
>CAZWOV010000483.1:0-2385 GCA_964635645.1 uncultured Planctomycetaceae bacterium
CCTGTGAAACGCGCTCCGAATCCCGGAATGAAAGCGAGTCCGTGGGAGTCTTTCGCGCAGGACGGCGCGAGCGTTCTTTTTCCGGTTGAAATTCCGGCCGGCGCCATCCGTAAGGGGAAGAACGTAATCCGAATTACTCTGGATAAAGGCTCGTTTTTCTTCTACGATTATCTCATGCTGCGCGAAAAGCCGGAAGGACTTCCCGTTTCCGCCCAGGAATCGATGCTTGAGGATTTTCTGGCGGCCGGAATGCCCGAGGAGATTCTTTTTGTTTTGCGCAAACCAAGCTTTGACGGCCACTGGTACGCGAATATTGGTTACTACGGCGACAATACGTGTCGTTTGCCTTTCCCGATGAATACGGGCGGAGCCGTCTGTATTTTCAACGTGAAAACGAAAGAAACGCGCGTGATTTTTGCCGATTGGGAGGGAAATATTCGGGACCCGCAGATTCATTACGACGCGGAGAAGTTTATCTTTTCGTATTTGCCGAAGGGGAAAAAACACTATTCGCTCTATGAGATGAATCTGGACGGTACGAATCTTCGTCAGATTACCGGCATGGGTGAAGACGCGCCTCTGAACCTTCCGCAAGGTCTTAAACCTTCCGCGGGGTCGGAGCACCGAACGACTGTCCATACGCGCGGCGCGGAACGTGATTTTGCGCCGCCCGGCTGGGACGACTACGAGCCGACGTACTGTCCGGACGGGAGTATTATTTTCTGTTCTACCCGCGCCAAACGCTGGGTGAACTGTTGGCTGACGCAGGTTGGAACTATCCACAAATGCGACTCCGACGGTAAAAATATTCAGGAGCTTTCATCCAATATCGAGCAGGATAACACGCCCTGGGTTCTGCCTAACGGCCAAATTATCTATATGCGGTGGGAATACGTGGATCGGGAACAGGTGACGTATCATCATCTCTGGACCATGAATCCGGACGGGACTCGGCAGATGGTTTACTATGGAAATCAGCGCCCGTATATTACGATGCTTGCTCCAAAACCGATTCCGGATTCCGAAAAGATCGTCTGCATTTTCTCGCCGGGGCACGGTATACGCGAACATTACGGCGCAATTACGGTCGTGGATCCTCGAATGGGACCGGACGCTCCGGAAGGCGCGCGGCGTATTTCCAAAGGAAACGGCCACTCCGATCCCTGGGCTTTCTCTGAAGACAAATTTCTTGCCGCGTCGAAGAATCGATTGACGCTGGTGAATGGCGACGGACGTGAAGAGACTATTTTTACGCTGTCCGACGATTTCTTTGATGGAATTCAAACCGGCGAAATTATTCAGACGGATTCCGCGGTTCCCAGTACGGATTTGACTCCGAAGGAATTTTGGATATGCGAGCCGCGTCCGATCATGAAACGCCGTCGCGAGCGTCTTATTGCCGATCAGACCGATCCGTCGAAGGATTACGGTACGCTTGCGCTGGTGAATCTCTACAAAGGCCGGAAAATGAAGAATCTGAAGCCGGGAACGGTTAAGGAGCTTCTCATTTACGAAACGTTGCCGAAGCCGATTCATTATTCAGGCGGTATGGAGCAGATTTCTTCATTCGGGACGTTCACAATTGAACGTTTTTATAGGAAAGTTCCGGTGACGGAGGATGGGCGCGCGTACTTTAATCTTCCCGCCTGCCGCCCCTTTCTTTTCGTCGCGATTGACGAAAAGGGACATTGCGTGAAGCGAATGCACTCTTTTACGTCGGTCATGCCCGGCGAGAATACTGTCTGTATCGGGTGTCACGAAGAACGGACGGAGACTCCGGGAGCGGACGAGCGCGAACGAATTTCTCAAATTCTGCGTACTCAACCCGTTTTTCCGGAAAAAATCGCAGGAGTTCCGGATATTTTCAGTTTTCCGCGCGATATTCAGCCGATTCTGGATAAACACTGTCTCGAATGCCATAATCCGGACCGTGAAGAGGGCGGGTTTAACTGTTCCGGACATTGGAATCCGCTCTACACGTTCAGCTATCATCACATGTCGTGGAGAAAAATGTTCGGCGACAATCGAAACCGGCCGAAGAGTAATTTTGATCCGTATGAAATTGGAACCGGGAACAGCGAGCTTCTGCGTCTTATTGAAAGCGGACATCAGGGGGTGAATATGCCGGAAAACGAGCGGCGGATTATCCGTCTGTGGCTGGACGCGGGCGCCAACTATGCCGGAACTTACGCCGCGAATGCGTCGGGCGGTCTTGGTTACTATATGCAGAATACCAACGTGCGCAACGATAAAGATTGGCCCGAGACGAGAGCGATGGACGAAGCGATTACGCGTCGGTGCGACCCGTGTCACTGTCCGACGGAGAACGATCGAAAAATTGGCCGCTACAATCTCTATACCGACTATAAAGTGGATCATTTTCCA
>CAZWOV010000484.1:0-2373 GCA_964635645.1 uncultured Planctomycetaceae bacterium
CCCGACGCAAATTTCTCCGGACGGGTTACTCGCCAGATATTCGCCAGCGGAACCTCAAAAACATCCAGCGGCCGCGCCGAATAAAGACGCGCCGGCGCAATCGTTCTCTGAAGTACGTTTACCCTCTCGTCCGAAAGAGTCGGAAGCCAGTCGCTGAATGCAAAAAGCTGCCCGCTTACCGCGGCCCAGGACGTAATTAATCGCGCATGCGCAAGCGGAATGGAATCGCGCACATAGACGGGATCGGGATCGTTAAACCAGACTTTTCCATTGAAAAAGTAACGAGCAGTCCCGCGAACCGGACCGGAACACAGTCCTTTCCAGTTTGCGCCGTTATCCGGACCAATGCGCATCGCGTCCACCAATCCATAGGAAGCGGCCATGGTTCGCATGTTCTGCGACACATTGCATCCCAGAATGAAAACGTCGTCGCCCGCCGCCGCGCGAACCATATTCAACCCTTTTCGATAGATTTCGACATTCGTTTTCGTCATGTCGTCAAAAATTTGAAGCCCCAAATCGTCCGGACAGTATTCGTCGTTAACGTAAAGTTGCTCGCACGCCATTGCCGTCCACATTCCGTCGTATTTAAAATACTGAATTCCCCATTTATTCACGATCTGATCGACTTCGTCATGCACGTACTTTTCGACGTTTTTATCCGTCATATCAAGCGATGTTCCGCCCCAGAACGTTTCATAGGGAGCGCCTTTTTTCTGATTAATCCCAGCGTACCGCCGCGTGTTTTTCCGGCCTGGTTCCGGATAATCAATCGCAGATTTCACAAACCATTCCTGCTTGTCCGCATAGTATGGATCGTTCCAGTTTCCAGAAAACGGCATGAACCAGAGTCCAGCGAGCAACCCTTTCGAATTCAGATACTCCGCCGTCGGTTTCAACCCCGACGGGTATGGGCCGTCGGGATTATGCGACGTAAAATTCTTCTTCGGACCGTTAATCTTCTTTCCCAGTTGCCAGGTATCGTCAATCTGAAAGAAACTCATTCCGAACGGCACAAGCTTTTCCGCCGCCATGTCGGCAAATTCACGCGTCGTCGTCTCGCTTCCCGCTCCGCCGTTTTGGTTGGAATACCACGTGCAATAACCGGAAATCTGCGGTTTCATTCGAATTTTATGAAAATCCGCAATCTGACTCGCGTACGTTTCCAGACCGTCCAGCGAATCGTCAAAGGCTCCAAGCATAAACCACTCGCCCACGTCGCCTTCCACAATCCGGTCGCCGCTAACCGTCCGCGCCGGTATTTCGTATCGCCCGTACTGCATTTCAGGCTGAATCACCGTCCCTTTGCCATCCGGCGTTCCGGAAGAAAAAACAATTCCGCTCCCCTTCAAACTCGTGAGCCACCCGCAGACCACGCCTTTCCTTGTTTCTGGCTGCGCAACGGCAAGAAACGCATAGGATCCGTCGTGTCCGTCAACGGCAGTCAAGCCCGCCGAACCAAGAGCCTTCGCCAAATCCGGCGCAAATTCTTCCGAAAGACGTATTTCCGGAAGACGTAAATTTTTGACCGTCCTGGCCTCTTTCGTCTTAAGAGGAATAATCCCAATCCGAAGAACCGGTGCGCCGTCGCTCGAAACCTGAAACGTCAACTCGTAATCCGAATAGGTTACGGATACGCAATCCGCGTAATCCAACGATTTCCGACTATATTTTCCGCCGAGAGGAAGCTGAAACTCCGCGAAGGGACGACGCTCCGATTTTCCCCCTCCGTTTAACTGAAAGACTGACGTTTTGCCGTTAGCGTCAATCTTGACCGCGATGTTGGAGTTTGAAACGCTCCGCTCAGATTGAATTTTTTGTTCCGTCTGACTCGAAACCGCTTTTTCTGACGATTCAGCCCAAACGTTTTGGCTTAAAAAAATTCCGCACAAGAAACAATTCAAAAAATAAATCGTAAAAAATGAAAATTTAAAAAGTTTTTTATTCATAATATTCCGACTCGTTAAAGTTTATTGCGAAAATGAAAACATGGAAAAAATTTCCCGTATTTTCACCCTTAAATTACTCTTCAGAGATTACCGCTCTTCTTTTTTCCTTGAAATTCCCGTCGCAAGAATCTTTTTTCCGTTCACAGAAATAGTATTAATTTGAATCGGTATCTCGTCAATGCAAAAATCTCCATCCCTGAATCTGAAACGTAAAATTGTCGCGCCATTCTGATTCAGAACCTCCACGGGCAAAGAAGCGTCGTCGGCTATTTTCTGAATGAGTCCCTCAAAAAATCGGGCTGGAGTCTTGACTTTTCCCACCGAGACGTTTTTCAACTCAATATCAACTACGTTCGGCTCGATAACCCGGGGAAAAATCTCAACGGAAATCACGCCCTTAAATTCCGTCGTATCGATAGTCGCT
>CAZWOV010000485.1:0-2363 GCA_964635645.1 uncultured Planctomycetaceae bacterium
CGGATTAGAGTTTCTGAAAGGGGCGTTTTATAATAATAATAATAATAATAACGAAAAGATTGACCGCAATGAATCATTCGGACGTTATTCGGCGGCTTCCTGTTTCAGGATTTCCAGAACAATCTGGCTGAGCTTTGGTTCCGCCTCGTTTGCCGTTGCAATAATTTCCGTAACGTTGGCCGGTTTCAGAGCGTCCGGCAAACACATGTCGGTGATGATTGAAAGGCCAAGAACGCGCATTTGGGAATGAACGGCGACGATGACTTCCGGAATTGTGGACATTCCAACGGCGTCCGCCCCAATTCCGCGTAAAAAACGATATTCCGCCCGCGTCTCAAGATTTGGACCAAGTACGCCGACGTAAACGCCGGAATGAACGGCGTAACCATTCTTTCGGGCAATCGCCAGGGCAGAATCGACGAGGGATTTCGTGTATGGTTCGCACATGTCTGGGAAACGTTCTCCTAACGTATCGTCGTTCACGCCGACAAGCG
Source organism: uncultured Planctomycetaceae bacterium (assembly GCA_964635645.1). GTDB lineage: Bacteria > Planctomycetota > Planctomycetia > Pirellulales > Thermoguttaceae > RGIG3701. The sequence continues at coordinate 495 of CAZWOV010000485.1, forward strand.
GATTGCCTCCCATGAGGTTGATGTGGTCCTCGATGACCATAATATCTCCCTGACGGTATTGCGGATTCATTCCGCCGCAGGCGTTCGAGACAATGAGCAGATCCGCGCCCAGAGCCTTCATTACGCGAACCGGAAAGGTGATCTGCTGCCAGGAATAGCCTTCGTACGCGTGAATACGGCCTTCCATCGCAACAATATCCATGCCGTCAAATTTCCCGCAAACCAGTTTCCCCGCATGAGTCATGGCGGTAGAAGCGGCGAAATTAGGAAGTTCCGAATAATCAAACGTCGTCGCGTCCGTGATATTTCGAGCCACTCCGCCCAATCCTGTTCCGAGAATAATCCCGACTTTTGGTTTTCCATTCCAGCGTTGGCGGATTGCCGAAACGGCTTCCTCAACCTGCCGACGAATTTTAAGCATATGAATCCCTTTCTCTTAAATTAACCCTGCTTCCATATTACGCGCGGAACTGATTTTACTTTTCAGTTATCGTATTCGTTGAAATCTTCTTCTGAGTTATCGTCTTCGAAGTCGTCGAAATCAGACGTGTCGCTTTCGTCAATGTCGTCCTCGCTTATGAGAACTTCTTCGTTTAGTCCAATAGCGGCGCCGTCCGGGATGAATTTTGTGCGAACGTCAATATCGTCAAATTCTTCCTCGTACCGCGGAGAAGTATTGCCGGCGTCATCGTCGTCGCCTTCAAGGTCTTCGTCGTCAATTCGAGCCAGATCCTCGTAGTCTTCGTCGAACTCGTCTTCAAAATCTTCGTCAAATTCGTCGTCGAAATCGTCAAACTGCTCGACTTCTTCGTAAACGTCGTCGTCTTCTTCATCCGGAACGTCGTCTATTTCATCCTCGTCGTCCTCGTCGTCGTAGGAGTTATTAATAACAACCGGCGGACGGTCGTTCATGAAAGAACTGCACCCGAAAAACGTTGAGCTGGAAGTTCCGGAAGGATCCGTTATTCCCTCGAATAGATGAAAAAGGTCGGGATTGGAAGCGGGAATTTCAAAAGAATAACCCGAAGGATTCTGAAAAAATCTGTCGATTTCAGGGATATTACGATGAGTTTCCTCAAGGCCGGGAAAAGTCGTTGCCAGAGTATTTTCCATGGTGGAAAGAGGCATTTCAGGCGAATTTGGCAATATGATCATATTTTTTTCCTTATGCAATCAATTTCCCATAAACATGGTGGAAATTTTGAAAAAGAGGATAGCTTATTATTCATATCCGAGAAGCGGAGTTTTGTCAATCCCCCCCCTCCGTATTTTGTTAAAATTTTATTAAATTCATTCCCGCGGCGGCGGATTATAAAAACGGCGTCGATTGGGGTCGATAATGCGTACCGGTTTAACTTCTTCCGATTTATCCTTATCTTTTTCCTGGACGCCCGGTTCGTTCTTTTCTTTTCGATTGAACCATCCTGAAAGTTTTTGCGCGACTCCCTGGATTTTGGGCTTGGCTTTTTGTCCGAGCTGTACGGCTCCTTCATTTAAATAGTTTCCAACGCGGTTGACTTTGGAACCGAGTTGGTTCATTTTTTCGCTCAGGTGTTCCCCGTGAATTTCGACAATTCGAGCGGCGCTTTCGCGAATCTGCTGCCAGTTTTCCGACAGTTTGGCGTTTGAATCCGCGGATTCATGATGATCCTCCGCGGGCGGCGGACCTTGAAATTGTTCCTGGGACGGAGAAAACGTTTGCGGGGAAGAAGACGAGGCCATCCGATACTGAAATCCCGTATTTTCTTTTGAGCCGTCGATGAAATTAAAGGGGGAAACCGAGGGGTGACTTTGCTCCGCTTTTTCGGCTTCTGCGGCGTTTCCACTGAAACAGGAATTTTCTTCGGCGGAAACGGGAATTTCAGACGT
>CAZWOV010000486.1:0-2359 GCA_964635645.1 uncultured Planctomycetaceae bacterium
ATACGGTTATAAATTGACTATATTTTCCTGCGAAACGCGCCTAACGCAACGGTTTTGGAAAGTTTTATTCCGGACGAGCCCGACGCTTCCGACCATCGTCCGGTATTTTGTGAAATTGAATTTTGATTTTGTTTCAATTGAGCGCGGTTTTTATCTTTCGGCAAGGAACGGTTATTGGCGATTAATTGGGAGAACGATCGGATCGAGGAGCGGGGCGGCTCGGTTGGTTCGAAGTTATGGGAACAGGCGCAAAGACGGGAACAATTCAAATGCGGAGACGGTTGACGTTTTCTGCGTTGAAGAAAAAAGAGTAATTGAAAAAGGGGCGGGGCCGTTTTTCTTTTGAAGCGTCCCGGGCAATTAGTTTTAACTAACAGGAAAAGAGAACGATGAAAAATAGACGAACTTTTATGAAAACGTCTTTAACTCTGGCTGGACTTGGAGCGGTCGGGGCGTTGAATACGAATCTTTTAGCGCGGGAAGTAGAAGTAAAGACGGAAAATCCGAATGAAGACAGAATTTCATTAAATACGGCCACGATTATTCATTACGATTTGCCGCTTTTCGATCAGATTCGGTTGGCGAGCGGAGCGGGGTATCGGAATATTGAGATTTGGTTTCGCGATTTGGATCGGGCGATGAACGAGGGAAAGACGTTAAGCGAGATCCGTCAATGGCTTGATGATTTCAACATGAAGGTTGTCGGTGGGATTAATTTTTATCAATGGGGAGTTCCCGAGGAAGAGAAAAGAAAAAAAGCTCTTGAAGAGATGCGTTACGGAATGGAGCGGATGAAGGTATTGGGGTGTTCGCATTTCGCGGCGGCACCGTCCGGAATATTTCATCGAAACGACGTTTCTCTGTCGGAGATTGCGGGACGTTACCGCGAGACGCTTGAGCTTGGAGAACAGTTTGACGTTTATCCCCAGCTTGAGATTTGGGGAGGCGGCTCCACTTTGACCAAATTGTCGGACGCGGTTTGGATTACGACGGAAGTCGCGCATCCGAAAGCGTCGTTGCTGTTGGACGTTTTTCATCTGTTTCGCGGCGGAAACGATTACGTTTCGCTCCGTCAGTTGAACGGTAAAAATCTGACGAATTTTCATTGGAACGATTGGCCCGCCGGTATTCCGCGATTGGAGTTGAAAGACAGCGATCGGGTATTTCCGGGAGACGGCGCCGCTCCGTTTGATTTCGTGCGCAGTACGCTTCGGGAGATCGGGTTTTCGGGAACGTTTTCATTGGAGATTTTCAATAAAGGGTATTGCGAAAAACACTCCCCGGAAGAATTGCTGAAAATCTCGTACGAAAAGATGAAAAAGGCTGTTTGACGTGTGAGAAAGGGGTTTCATGCTAACGCAGGGCGTCAAGTACGCGGGGTCCAAGAAACAGTTGATTCCGCATATTCTTTCACTGATTGAGCCGCTTGGAGTTCGGCGCGTATGGGACGCCTTTTCCGGAACGACGCGGGTTTCGCAGGCTTTGGCGCAGAGCGGGCGCCAGACGGTTTCAAGCGACGTTGCCGTCTGGTCGGAAGTTTTTGGGCAGTGTTGGCTCCTGAATACGCGCCGTCCGGAAGAATACGCGGAATTGATTGCGCATTTAAATGCGGTTTCGCCGCGCGACGGATGGTTTACGGAACATTACGGCGGCGTCGAAGAGGCGGAGAGCGGGTTGCCGATATTCAATTTTTTGAATAAAAAACCTTTTCAGAGGAAAAACACGCGAAAACTCGATGGAATCCGTGAGGAAATTGATCGTCTGAAATTGGATCCCGTTTCGCGGGCGGTGGCGCTGACCTCGCTCATGCTTGCTCTGGACCGGGTGGACAGTACGCTTGGACATTTCTCGTCCTATCTCCGCAACTGGTCTCCGCGTTCCTTCAAAGACATGGAGTTAACGGTTCCAAATCTGTGGATTAATACGGAAAAACATGAGGTTATTCGCGGCGACGTTTTTGATTTGACTCCCAAAATCCGCGCGGATCTTGCGTATTTTGATCCGCCCTACGGTTCAAATAATGAAAAAATGCCTCCTTCGCGCGTTCGATATGCCGCCTATTATCATTTCTGGACGACGCTTATTCTCAACGACCGGCCGCCGCTTTTCGGAAAGGTTCTTCGGCGGGAGGATTCGTCGGACGCCAGGTCGGCCTCCGTCTTTGAGGAATTTCGGCGAAATCCGGAAACGGGGCGTTTTCTGGCGTTGGAAGCGCTCGAAAAACTGTTGCGCGAGGTTCAGACTCCGTGGATTCTTCTTTCGTACAGTTCCGGCGGCCGCGCGACGACGGAGGAACTGTTGACGGCGATTCGTGCCGTGGGAGAATTGCGTCGTTTTTTGAAGATTGATTATCGGAAAA
>CAZWOV010000487.1:0-2353 GCA_964635645.1 uncultured Planctomycetaceae bacterium
CGCTCCTGCGGCCGAATCCGCTCCGGCTCCCGCTCCCGCGGCCGAATCCGCTCCGGCTCCCGCTCCCGCGGCCGAATCCGCTCCGGCTCCCGCTCCTGCGGCCGAATCCGCTCCGGCTCCCGCTCCTGCGGCCGAATCCGCTCCGGCTCCCGCTCCCGCGGCCGAATCCGCTCCGACCCCTGCTCCCGCGGCTGAATCCGCTCCGGCTGAAGAGTCGGTCGCGGAGTCTGCTGAAGAAGCTGAAAATGTTCCTTCCGTCGTGAAACCGGGGCTTTACCTTGGCGTCGAGCTTGGTCCGCCGGCAGATACCAGTCCAATGGCAAGTTCAGAAACGGCTCGTCCGGAATGGACGTTCCGCGGACTCTATGAATACGCGCTTCTCTTTTCGAGTAAGTGCCCGGAATTCATTTTGATTTTCTGCATTCCAACCGTAATCGTGGGAATTTTCTTCCTGATGCCGTTCACGGTGAAATTGTCCGGCGGCTATTTTATTAATCTCGGTTACTTTTTGGTAGTCGCGCTGGTCATGATTTATCTGACGTTCGCTTCCTATGACCGCGACGCTAAAAACGAAGCGTACCAGTCGGCAATTCAAGCGGAACGGGCGAAAGCCGTCGAGCTTTATTCTGCGATTCAAGACTTTGGCGGCATTCGTAAAACGGGAGCGTTGTCGATGATTTCCGGCGCGGTTTCCGTTGCGTCCGATACGGAGCCTGTCGTTCCGACGGGTCCGGAAGTTTTCAAAAAACATTGCGCTTCCTGTCACCCTTACGCGCCGTCGGACGCTTCCGTTACGGGCGACGATATTTTCCGTCTGGCAACGCCTGCCGCTCCGAATCTTTACGGATACGGAACGCGCGACTGGATTGCCGGTTGGATAAACAAAGAGCGCGTTGCGTCGAAGGACTATATCGGATACGAAAATTCCGCCTTTGAAGAAATGATTAACGTTTCGGAATCAATTTTCAACGAGATGGATCCGAATGGTCCGTTGAGCGAGGAATTTACCGATGAAGATCGCGCGAATACCCGTAAGGAACTTGAGTTGGCGACGGATTTTCTCGCCGCGGAAGCCGGTTTGACTCAGGCGCGTAACGCGGAAGTTCAAATGGTCGAGTTGCGTAAACTTCGTTGGAAAGTGGACGGCAAAAACTTCCGTAAACTTGAAGACCGCGACGGAAACGAAATCAAGAAAGTTCCGGAATATGTGATCGAAGGCGTAAATCCGGAAGGATTGGCCGCCTATTCCAAACGCTGCCTTAAGTGCCATCAGTTTTACGCTTATCCCAAAGAAAAGGGACATAGCGGACCGGAGCTGACGGCTTATGCGTCGAAAGAATGGACGAAACGCGTGATTGAAGACGCTTCCAAATTCTATGAGAAAAACACGATGACTATTTTCCATGCCGAACCGGAGGGATCTGCAAATAATTTGATGACTCCGCTGGAAATTGAAGTTGTGGCCGAATGGCTGACGAAGGCTGACAATAAATAGTCGTATCGGAACTTCCGATACGTAATGCAATAACCGCTTGCGCTGGATTTAAAGAGGCGCAAGCGGTTTTGGTGTTTTGGGTTTCTGGTTTCTGGTTTCTATGAAAGCTCCCCCTTCCTTTAAATTTTTCTACGAAAACGTCTCCCCCCCCCTTGCGTCAAAATGAAAATATGGTATATTTTAGATAGTCTTGCGGGAATGAATGTTCTGCACGACGGAGGATACGCGAATGGCTAGCAGGCTGACTCGAAATCAGTTGCCGGGAATACCGGTTGTGGGTTCGAATCCCATGTCCTCCGCTTTTTTTATTCTTTTATCGATTTTGAAGTTCTTTTGTTAATTTTACTTTTGTTTCAGGTTAGACTGTCTTGTTGTTTTGGCGGGATTTCTGATTTTTTTGATGGAGTTTGTTGGGATTTTGGCGGCGTTTTAAAAAGAGAGTATTCAGAAAATCGGCGGATAAGAAATAGAGAAAAAGATTTCCTGGTGCAGAAACAAGAAATACGGGAGTGAAATTACTCCCGTATTCAAGATTCGCGTTATTCTTCGCTCTTTTCAAACGCAAGTTTTACGGTTTCCGGGTTTGGAGCCGGAGTCAGGAGCGTAACGACCGGAATAACTGCAAACGGCGTGAGGATTGCGATTGTCGCTGCGAGAGTAGAATTGATTCCGACGGCGAAAAGAACGATATTGAGGACGAGTCCCGTCGCCATTCCGGCGGCAACGCCCTGTTTGTTCAGGCGTTTCCAGTAGAGCGAATAGAGGTAGGGAGCCATGAACGCGCCGGCTACCGCGCCCCAGGAGACGGACATCAGCGCGACGATGAATGAAAATTTGAAGAGCGCAAGCATCGCTGAA
>CAZWOV010000488.1:0-2334 GCA_964635645.1 uncultured Planctomycetaceae bacterium
AAATAAAGAAATAAAGAAATAAAGAAATAAAGAAATAAAGAAATAAAGAAATAAAGAAATAAACGCGGGCGGAATCGGACCGGTTGCGATTCGGAGTTCCTCCGACCGATGGACTTCGCCTTTCGGCTACGGCAAAAAGGCCCCGAAAGTCTACTCCGCCAACGCGGGTTGGAGCCAATACCTTTATCCCGTCTGGCGCCGACTGCGAACAGGGAGGCGGCCAACGCGGAACGGCAGTACGAACGGCTTCTTGCGCTCCGTTCCATTCCTTTGACGACGAAAAACGTCGGCAAAGTCGCCCCCCGTCCCTTCATGATCCCCGCGCTGGAAAAGGCGCCAAAATAAATTCGTCAAGATGTGGAAGGACGCCGTGGGTTAGTCAAGGTTTCTCCGTCGGCGTCGGCGTCTGTCTCCGTCGGCGTCGGCTCCGTTGGCTCTTCGGACGGCTTGGCTTCCCTTACGGCTTCGCTCCTGCGTTCTGGTTGGCGCAATAACCAAATATCGCCGCGGCGGGACGCGGAAAAATCTGGTTCCCAAAGGAATAAACGCCGCGAATTGCTTTCACCGCCTCCGCCTCCATGAAAGTTCCTGAAGGCATTCAGACGGTGCTTAACGCGGTTCTGTTTTGCCGCCGGTTTGCGGTAATCGCGTCGGTTGGCAACGTCGGGATCCGACTCGCCTCTAATCCTCTGAACAGGGAACCATCAGAACGCGCAAGCCCAGAAGATTACCTCGGACGGGAGGGGCCAGCCTGTTCCTAGCCGCCGATCGGCAGTTCCCGGCGTCGTCGTTCCAACTCCCGCCGCGACACGCGCGTAGCGTAGAAGAGGCTTCGTTTTCAGGGTCGTTCTCCGCCGACTGGCCGCCATGGTCTTCGCCGCAACAATCCGAACACCACTCCCAAACGTTGCCGTGCATGTCGTAAAGTCCCCAGGCGTTTGGTTTCTTCCGTCCCGTTTTGCGGGGGGGTGCTCCCGAAGCAACGCCGTACCAGCCCATCGAGTCAAGATCGCCCGCATAGGCCCCGTCGTACCAGCACGGCACGCGTACTCCCACTGAGCCTCCGTTGGAAGTTTTACCTCACGCCCAAGTTTCCCGCTTAATTTCCGGCAAAACTCCCGACAGTCGTTCCAGCTCACATTCTCGACCGGATAACGATCGCCTTTGAACACGCTCGGATTCTCGCCCATCACTGATTTCCACATTTCCTGCGTCACTTCCGTTTCCAAAAGCCAGAATCCCTGCGGAATACGGACTTTATGCTGTTTTTCGCCGTCTTTGCGTCCTTTCTCGTCCTCGGGACTGCCCATCGTAAACTCGCCCGCGGGGCACCAGCGGAAAACGTAATCGATTCCATCGTACCAAAGCGCCTTCACTTTCCCCGTAGAATCATTTTCAAATTTCCAGTCGCCCATTGCCAGAAACAGAACGACCCATAAAACGACGGCGACAAATGCAAAACAACGTTTCATTGAATAGTCTCCACTAAACCGGATATTTACTGAATGTCCTGATAAAACGCCTCGCTGAAATACGCGGCGAACAAAAATTACCTTTAACTCCCAAAAAACATACCCGGCGGGTGCGAAACAACCGCTCGATTAAAATAAAATAAGGTCAAAAAATTAAAAAAATTTCACTCTTCCAAATCCTTTTGCTCCCGATCCATTTCGTCGAGGTATTGCCGATCCGAAACGGAAAAATCATACGGAGAGTAAATTTCCAGCGTTTCATCACGTTCCAAAACGACCCAGTTCAACGCCGATTTGACAAGACGGGCGTCAAAGGGAGACCGACCGCTCGGACTCCAGGTCCGCAATTCAAAGCGTTTCGTATTCTGCAAAACCGAAGATTCGTCAAAATTTGCCAGAGCGTTCAAAAAATAGCGGTCCCTTTTCGAGAATTTTTTTCGCGGAAACGTTTTTTCTGTTTTCCCAATTTTGAGCGTTGCGTCTTCGTCGGTAATTTTCACCAGACGTCCCGTCGCTTTCCGATCGGCGATATCTCTCCATACGCGCGTCGGGTACGTTATTTTCAACGATTCCACGTCCGTTTGCTCCTGCTCCATTTCGTCCAGGTATAGCCGATCCGAAACGGAAAAATCATACGGAGAGTAAATTTCCAGCTTTTTATTACGACGTTCCAGAACAACCCAATTCAACGCCGATTTGACAAGACGGGCTTCAAAGGAAGACCGCCCGCTCGGACTCCAGGTCCGTAATTCAAAACGTTTCGTAGTCTGCAAAAGCACGGATTCGTCAAGATTTGCCAGATCGTTTAAAAAATAGCGGTCCCTTTTCGAGAATTTTTTTCGCGGAAACGTTTTTTCTGTTT
>CAZWOV010000489.1:0-2320 GCA_964635645.1 uncultured Planctomycetaceae bacterium
AGATTGAGATTGAGACCTCCGTCCCGAAAAGCGCATTGGAGAAAACGAGCGTCTCCTTTTCTTCAATGCGTCGGTTTTCTTTTACGTTCGAAAACCAATTAAAAGATTTGTTATGAGAAAGAAAAAAACGCTTTCGGATTTACCAGCAGACGAAACTTCACGCTCCGGAAAGGAGCTGAAAAATCTTTCAACGGCGGGGATTACTTCCCGAAACGCTGAATTTTCCGAAACGCTTCAACGTCTGAATCGTCTTGTGGAAACGCCCCCAAACGTTCCGGTATTTCCTATTCTTCTTCTGGGACCGTCGGGCGTTGGCAAAACTTTTCTTGCGCGAACTCTGGCGGTGATTCGGAATCAAACTTCGCGTTGCCGTTTCGTTGAAATTCCGTGCGGCGCCGTGCGCGGAAATGAATTTCCAATCAGTTTTTTTTCTGGCTCTTCGCCGAAATGTGATGAAAATCAGCCTTTTTCCGAAGAGGCTTTCCAGTTTCGGAACGCAACGTGGGAAAATGTTTTTGAAATGGTTTCCGGAGGAATCCTTTTTCTTAAAGAAATTGAATTTCTTTCGCCGTATGATCAGGAGTTGCTTCTGCATTTCCTGGACGTTCGAAACTTTTTTGTTCCGCATACGCCGATTTGTCTGATTTCCAGCGCTTCGACAGATCTCCACGCCGCGGCTCGCGAAGGTCGGTTTTCTTCGCCTCTTCTTACCGAATTGAGCGTATGGACTTTTTCGATTCCTCCGCTGGCGCGTCGGTCTGAAGATATTTCCGACTTAATCTTTCGCGAGTTTCATCAATGGAAACTCCGTACCGGGCAGAATGTTTCATTTGACGAAAGGGCGCGTGGGAAATATCTTGGTTTTGCAGAATCGATGGAGTCGATTTGGAATGGAAATTTCCGCGACTTGCGAGCGTCGCTGATGAGAATGATCGCCCTTTCAGAAACAAACGGGAGCGAATCGGTTATTTCCATAGAAACGGTTTCAGAAGAGATTGGGCGTCTAAAGGCCGTTTGGGCGGGAGCGCCGCCGGTCGTTCGTCCGTCGGACGGCGACTCCAGGCGTTCTTTTGATTTTGCGCGGAAAATCATGGGAGATCGGCGTTGGGAGCAACTCGATCGTTTTGACAAAACGCAGCTTGCCGACGTCCTGCTTGTTTGCCGACGTGCGCAAAGTCTTTCCGAGGCGGGACGAATCCTCTTTTCTTCATCGCGCCTGGAAAAAAGTACGACGAACGATACGGATAGACTTCGAAAATATCTTTTGAAATTCGGCGTTTCATGGAATGATATTCAAAATGTGTCCGAAGACGACTGAATTTGAATGTTTGGGGTCGGAATTTCAATTTCAGAAAAAAGAAAGGAGAACGGAAAATGTCAATAAAAGCCGTCCTTTTTGATTTTGACGGGACTCTTGGTAATACTCTTTCCCTCTGTCTGCGCGCGGCGCATTTGGCGCTTGAGCCGCTTTTGGGGCGCGCCGTTACGGACGAAGAGATTCTCGCTTCATTTGGACCAAGCGAAGAGGGAGCGATACGGAAAATTGTTCCACCTGAAATTTATCAGCGTTCGCTTGACGCCTACGTGAGAATGTGCCGGGAACTTCTTCCCGATTATCCCGAGCTTTTTCCCGGCGTCCGCGAAATTCTTCTTAATCTGAAACAGCGCGGATTCATTCTTGGCGTCGTTACCGGTCGAGGGCGAATCACATGCGACGACGCGCTTCAATTTTACGGCATTTTCGACTGGTTTGACCAAATCGAAACAGGCGTAGAGTCCGGACCGAGTAAACCGGCCTGTTTGAACAGAATTATGGCCCATTTTAATCTGAAACCGGAAGAAGCCGTTTATGTCGGCGATTCGCCATGCGATATTCAAGCCTGCCGCGAAGTTGGAATTTCTGTTCTTGCGGCCGCATGGGCGCCAACGACCGACGTCGGCAAATTAATTGCCGAATCGCCAGACGCTCTTTTTCATACGGTTCAGGAACTTAATGTCTGGCTGGACAAAAATCTTCCGTCTTTTGCCTCTCGCGATTAATGCCGAAGAAATTAGATTCAATAAAAAGAAAAGACGGTTCGAGCGTAGATTTTAAGGACAGGAGAGGTTGAAACGCCTCTCCCGCGTATTTTTCGCAGATGAAAACGTCTTATTTCAGGGCCGCGCAGACGGCGTCGCCAAATTCCGACGTCGAGGAGGTTCCGCCAAGGTCCGGCGTGCGAACTTTACCCGTGACGAGTACCGCGCACATCGCGTCCATCAGAGCGTCGGCCAAAGCGTGTTCGCCGAGCTGGTCGAGCATCATATTTACCGCCCAGAG
>CAZWOV010000490.1:0-2307 GCA_964635645.1 uncultured Planctomycetaceae bacterium
AGTATCGTTGAGGAAGGAAAAAAATGCAAGAAAGACCATGACCGCGCGCAAAAATTACGCGAAGAAGCCGAATGCAATTTCCAAAATGTGAATGAAAAATTAAGGAAAGCGAATGAAGATTTGATTTCGTATTTGGAGCGGCTTCCAGAAAACGACCGGACTTCAGCGGCAATTCAAACCGGGAATCATCCGATTTTGGGAGTTTTTGAGGAATGGACGGGCGAATTTTCCCGGCTTGATGAAATTCTTAATAAATGTCATGAATTCGAAAAAAAGAGTCGTGAGATTGAACCGAAAAAAAACGAGGCGGAAACGAAGCTTTTTCAGATAGACGAAGATCTGAAAAGCATGAAAGACGACGGCGATAAGATTAAGACGTCGCTTGCGAATAAAGAGCAAATTTTCAGGACGGAACAAACCAGACAGGAAGATTATTCCGCTTCCTGCGGCTTGGAATGCGAGACGCAGGTTTTGATTAATGATATTCATGAACTGCTTCAAAAGTATTTTCAGGACAAGGAGGAAATTGAGAAAAGTCAAAACGACGTTTCGAGTCATAAAAATGAAAAAAATCGGTTGCTGGAGAAAATTGCCGATCGGGAGAATGAGTTAAACCAATTGGAGAGTCCGTTAAAGGAACTTGATAAAATTCTGGCGGGGATTCAGGTTTTTAGAAATTTTGAAGAAGCGCGTTCTCATCTTCACGAAGGGAAACCGTGTCCTCTTTGCGGTTCTTTGGAACATCCGTTTTCTTTTGCCGCGCCCAATAACGGAACGGAAGAAAAAAAGCAAAAAGAGGAGTTGGAAAACAGAAAAAATGTTCTCGAAAAGGAATTGTCGGATTTAAATAATAAAAAAGATCGTCTTATTTCCAATTTGGCGGAAGCAGAAGGCGGTTTGAAGTCTATGGAAGTTTCGCAAAGTAAGGCGGTTTCCAAGTTGAAAGAAAAATGGCGAAATTTTAAGGAAAATTGTCGGAAGTTGGATTTTAAATTTCCTGAATATGATAATTCAGAGGAAATTACCGACATTGGGGCTTTCTGGACCGTTTGGGAAAAACAGAAACAGGAAATTGAACGAAAACTGAAAGAAAGAGAAGCACGGCGCCTGGAACAGAAAGAGTTCTTGCAGCGTTTGAGCGAAAGTCTTGCTTCATTGAGAAAGCGCAGGGATGAATTTGATGAGAAAATACGCGGCATTGCGGAGGAAAAAAATAAACTGAATGTGGAATTGGCGAATCTTGATGGAATTTTTTCGGCAAACGGCCGTAATTTTGACCAGGCGCGCCGGGAATTTCAGAAAAAAGAGGCCGCGCTGAAAGCTTCGATTGGTGAAATTCTGCCGGACGAGTCTCTGGACTTTCCGTCGGAGTTTAGCGAGACAAAATCTTTTTTGGAGATACGGGACGACTGGAATAAAATTCAAAAATGTCTCAGGGAGAAGAAGGAACTTCTGGAAAATATCAAAGAAACTCGCGGCGATTTCGACAGACTTCAAACCCAGATGAAATCCGAGAGTATTGTTTTGAAGAATCGCCGGGACGACGAACATGAAAGCCGGAAACGTCTTGACGAATTGCGGCAGAAATACGATTCCCGGCATAAAGAACGGGTCGAGTTGCTTCAGGATGCGGATCCGGATCAGGTTATGAAGGAGTTGAAAGACGAAATTGAGATCGCGAAAAATAATTTGGATCGGCTTCAGGCCGCCTATGGTAAATGTCAGCGGGACGAGGCAAACGCAAGCGCCAATTTAAGGCGCAGTCAGGAGACTCTTCCCACGATTCAGAGCGAAGAAAAACGTTGCTTCAGCGAATTTCAGGCGTCGCTTCAGGAAGAGAAATTTGCGGATGAGGAAGAGTATTCCGCATCAAGGCGAACCAAAGAAGAAATTGACGTTCTGAAACGGCGCGTTGCGGATTTTCAGAAACGTCAAAACGTTCTTGACGGAAAAAAATCCGAGAGCCAAAAGGAACTTGATAAATTTGGCGGAAAAGCTCCTTCTGAAAAATCGGAACAGGAGCTTACGGATCGTATTCTCGAAATAAAAGAGCGGCAGGAAGCAATTCTGTCGGAGCTGGGGAAAATCGAACAGATTTTTACGGACGAGAAGCGTTTGCAGGGAGAAATCAACGAGTTGGAGAAACAGATTCAGGAGAAACACAGCGAGGCGGAGCGCTGGGGAAAACTTTACGAAGTATTAGGCTCGGCTTCCAGTAATCAGTCGAAATCTTTCGTTAATTTTGCGCATAGCGTCACGTTTAATAATATCCTTTACTATGCGAATCAGCAATTGAAACTGCTTAAT
>CAZWOV010000491.1:0-2306 GCA_964635645.1 uncultured Planctomycetaceae bacterium
CGAAGGAAAAACTGTCTTCCTTTCATGTATCCGAATCCCAATCTTCGGTATGCGGCCAATTTCCTTCACATGATGTTTTCGCTTCCCTACTCGCATTATGAAGTTCCTGCTGAAATTGAAGACGCGCTGAATCTCGTCCTGATTCTTCACGCGGACCACGAACAGAACTGTTCGACCGCGACGGTTCGAGTCGTGGCCTCTTCGCGCGCCAATCTTTTCGCGTCCTGCGCGGCTGGTATTTGCGCGCTCTGGGGTTCGCTTCACGGCGGCGCCAACGTGGAGGTGATGGAAATGCTTGACCGTATTCATCGCGGTGGTATTTCACCGGAAGAATGCATTGAAATGGCGAAGGACAAAAACAATCCGTTCAAGCTTTTCGGATTTGGGCACCGCGTTTACAAAAATTACGATCCGCGCGCCAAAATCCTGCGGGCGGCCTGCGATCGGGTGTTTGCCACGCTTAAATACCATAACGATCCGCTTTTGAATACGGCTCGGCGTCTGGAAGAGCTCGCGCTCTCGGATTCGTATTTTATTGACCGTAAACTTTATCCAAACGTTGATTTCTATTCCGGGCTTCTTTTGAGGGCAATGGGAATTCCAACGAATATGTTTACCGTCATGTTTGCGATGGGGCGCCTTCCCGGCTGGATTGCCCAGTGGCGCGAACAGCACGTCGCGAATGGACGGATTATTCGTCCGCGTCAGATTTACTGCGGAAATACGGAAACGAATTACGTTTCGATTGAAGAACGCTGAAAATAAAGAGCCGCTATTCGCCTCCGCTCCGTTGAGCGTTTAACGCTGGAAGAGCGGGGCGAAATTGTTTTGCGGTTTGGCGGTGCTTTGGACTGTTTCAGGACTTGAGATCGGAATAATATCAATGAAATCCAATCTTCATATTCGGTTTCTTGGTCATAACGCGTGGTTTTTAACGATTGACTCCGCGCGAATTCTTATTGATCCATTTTTGACGCATTCGCCGACCGCCGCAATTTCCGCCGACGAGGCGGAGGCCGATCTTATTCTTATTTCTCACGGGCACGGCGATCATTTTGGAGACGCTTTAGCTATTGCGAAACGCACGGGAGCAAAGATTGCCGCCATTGCCGAGATTGCGGGATACGCGGAGAAACGCGGAGCGGAAACTTTTGCGATGAATCTTGGGGGAGGAATCAATTTTCCATTTGGCCGTATCCAGATGGTTCACGCTCTTCATTCCTCTACTTTACCGGACGGCGCTCCGGGCGGAAGTTCGGCGGGGTTTCTGATTACTCTCAACGACGGGCGCGTTCTTTATTTTGCGTGCGACACGGGGCTTTTTGGAGATATGGCGCGTTTGGCCGCGCAGAAAATCGAGTACGCTTTTTTGCCGATTGGAGACGTTTTTACGATGGGCCCCGACGACGCGCTGGAAGCGGTAAAACTCATTCGCCCCCGCGTTGCCGTTCCGTGTCATTACGGGACCTGGCCCCTGATTGCCCAGGATCCTGAAATGTGGAAAAAACGCGTAGAGGCGGAAACGGAAACGAAAGTTCAGATCCTTCAGCCTGGACAGGTTCTCGCGGAAGCGTGAAGTATTAATCTCTCAATAGATTCTTAAGACGGCGAATCTCAAAACGCCGCGGAAAAAGAAACGAGGCTCATTCGGCGACTGTTCGAACCGGATGAGCCTAAATTTGAACGGCGTGAAACGCCCGTCTGATTTTAAGAACGTTCAGAAATCCTACGTCCCGTTAAATTTCATTCCTGGGACCCGAAAACCTCAAACGGTTTGACCGGCGAATCGTCTTTAACAGGCTGAACCGGCGAATCGGAAATCTCGCGGACCCAGATATTGCGGAAACGAACGGGGTTGCCGTGATCCTGAAGGCGAATCGGCATTTTGGCGTCGTGGGCGGTATAGAACGGTTTCAGATGCCAGAACGTTTCGCCTTTGACCTGAAGATGATTCTGAACGAGAATGCCGTTCTGGAAGACCGTGACGAACATTGGGCGAACGACTTCGCCTTTTTCGTTAAATTCGGGACGCATGAAGATAATGTCGTATGATTGCCATTCGCCCGGTTTGCGGCAACAGTTTACCGCGGGCGGATTCTGTTTGTAGATGGAAGCGCACTGACCGTCAAAATATGTTTTGTTTTCATATGAATCCAGAACCTGAACTTCGTACGGGCCCCAGAAAACGCCGCTGTTTCCGCGTCCCTGACTTTCGCCTTTCACTTCGGACGGAGTCGCAAATTCAACGTGAAGCTGAACGGAACCGAATTTCTGTTTAGTGTTCACCATTCCTTTGCCGGAATAAA
>CAZWOV010000492.1:0-2305 GCA_964635645.1 uncultured Planctomycetaceae bacterium
TTATTCGGATTTTTATGGTCAAAAACGTATTTTGCTACGCAACGCACTCCATTTCCGCACATTTCCGATTTGGAACCGTCGGCATTAAACATTCTCATCTGGGCGTCCGCTTTTTCGGATGGGCAAATGAAAATCACACCGTCGCCTCCGATTCCAAAATGACGGTCGGAAAGACGTTGAACGAGTTTTTCGCGGGTTTGCGGACATACCGGAAACGTTTCTTTGAAGCAGTCGATGTAAACATAATCGTTTCCGCATCCGTGCATTTTGGTAAATTTCATGATTCCACCTTCTTCATTAATTTGCTCTCCGGGAAGGACGCCCATGGGTAAATAACGAACAGGAAACAATGAACGAAACTCGAAACGCCGCGTTTGTCAGACCGATTGAAATAAATTGTCGGCAGAACCGGCGTTTCCCGTTTACTGGTATCAGGCTCTTCCAAGATATTCGCCCGTTCTGGAATCGACTCGAATGACGGTTCCTTCCTCAATGTATTCGGGGACCATGACGGTTAAACCGGTTTCGAGGACGGCCGGTTTGTTGCGGGAAGTGGCGGAGTTGCCTTTGACTCCGGGATCGCACTGCGTAATTTTGAGTTCGATGGAAACGGGAAGTGTGACTCCGACGGGCAAGTCGTTGTAGATCATGACCTGCATGCCTTCAAGGCCTTCCGTAATGTACGGCTTTTCGTCGGCAACTTCGTCAAACGTCAGTTCGTACATTTCAAAATTTTCGTCGTCCATGAAATACATTTTTTCAGAGTCCGAGTACGAAAATTTAACGTTGCGTTTGGAGAAATCCGCTTCGTTCATGTTTTCGTCGCCTTTGAACGTGAAATCGACTTTTTGCTTGCTCAAAAGATTTCTGGCGCGGAATTTGTAGAGCGTCGAGGCTCCGCGGGCCGAAGGAGTCTGAACAAAAATGCTCTCGATAATAACCGGATTGCCTTCGTAGACCATAATCATACCGCGTTTAATGTTTTTAGCGATCATTGGGAACCTCACTGGTTTGAAAATGTGAAACAGAAATAACGTCCGACTCTCGAGTCGGGCGCGGAGAACGACAATTACGCCGCTTTCCAGAACATTCGTTAAGTATACCAAATTTTCAAAAAAGCGCGAGGGGGGGAGGATAAATTGATATTGAATAAAGGATAAACGGAGGAAAAGAAAAGGTTTCCCGTTTCCGGATTCAGATTCGGCTGATTGACGGCCGACTGATTGACGGCCGAAATTTCCAGGCAGATTGCCGCGGGAAATTTTTTATCCGGAAACGAACGAAAACGTTTGCGACGGCGGGAAGGCCGTGTTTGGGGGTAATTTTCAATTGAATTTCAGGTCGGCGTAGACGGGCGAGTGGTCGGAGGAGTCGAGAGCGTCCTGGTCCAGAACGACACGTTCTTTCAGGACCGTGAAGGCGGCTTTTTCAACGAAAATATGGTCGAGCGACATGGCTTTGACGTTTTCGTTCGGGCGCGGGAACCCTCGGTATTTTCCGTTTTCATCGCGAACGGGATCTCCGTGGTGAGACGCTTCCGGCGAGGCGTCATTCGCGATTTCCTGCGCACTGAAATATCCGGCGTTTTGAAGGATATTCAGCGGGTCGGAGTTAATACGGCAATTGAAATCGCCGCCGCCGACCGCCGGACATTTCCATTTCATTTTTAAAGCCGCCAGGCGGGAACAGACGCTCTGCGAGTTGATGGTTCGAATGAAATTGCTTTCGTCCGTTCCTTTCCACCAGTAGTGGGTAGACCATGCGACGAAGGTTTTTCCAGTCGTTTTGTCTTTCAGGACGGCCCACGTAATTCCTTTGCTTCGATCAAGTTTGTCGTGGAAAAGTTCCGTTCCTTTGTCCAGAAGTTCAAATCGCTCCTTGCGGTAAAGAAGCGGAATGAAATTATTCTGCCCGTCTTTTGTGTCGGCGACGACCTTGTATTCCGCCTGAAGTTCCGGAATAAGCCGCGATTTCCACCAGTTACGCGTTACTTCCTGGAGCGCGAGAACGTCGGGAGCGTAGCGGGAGACGACGTCGATTTGAGCGGCGGCGCGTTCCTCCGGCGGATTTCCGAAATAGTCGCCCCAGATGTTAAATACCATGACGCGAAGATCCGTTCCCGGGGCGCGGTCGGCGGAAGGGAAAACGTTCGGTTCTGTTCCGAAAGTCAAGAGGGCGTTGAAAATGATGAAACCAAATACCAGGTAAAAAGAAATTTTGGACATGACGGATTCCTGTCGGCTGGGGTGATATTGGGAAAAGGGACTGAATTGAATACGCTTATTATGGAACAAAAATTTGAAAA
>CAZWOV010000493.1:0-2299 GCA_964635645.1 uncultured Planctomycetaceae bacterium
CTGCCCATGATGCGCCATCTGAACGGCGTCCGCGCAAAGTTTCGACGCCGGCTGAACCCGAAGAAGCTCCCGGCTCCCTTCCTGCCCAAGATCGCCAAGAAAAATCATGGAGGAATTCGCCGTTTCAAAACGGAAACAAATCGTGGAATTATTGATCGGATTCCGTTTCCGGTCAAGGTAAGGATCGTTCAGAATCGTAACGGTCAGCGGTCCAAACGTCAGTTTCTGATCCCGATACGTCGTCGCAACCTTGTCGCGAACCTTCGCAATCTGTTCAAAAAAACGTCTGCGATTCGGAACGCCTTGAAGCTCAACGCTCTCAAGCCACTCCGGAGTCGGAAAATTGAAATAAATCTTTTCCACTTCGGGAAGACTCCCGCGGGAAATCAGCTCGCAAAGCGCAAGCATGTGGTCGCTGTGGCAATGCGTCAGAAACCAGCCGCTCACTTTCGGATTCGGACCGCCGTTGAGCTTTTCAAGAATCTCAAGCAAATGGTCCGCATCGCCGGCAGTACCGCCGTCTACTACGATCAGTTCGCCTGTCCGCGTACGGATAACGTAAGACATCATCTGGGAATGCGTCCGATTCGTAAGCTGACACACGATTAACTCGGCTTCCTCGGGAGTTTTTGCCGTGAGCGGAAAACATACGCATAAAGCGCCGCCGAAAACTGCCGTTCCGGCGGTCTGAAGAAAATGACGGCGGGTTGAATTCATAAATATCTCCTTAATTCAAATTGCGAATCTGTTAAAAAATGCGTTAAACTTTTTTTATCCGCGTCTGAATCCGCATTTTCTGAAAAAATGCGTTCCGGACCTCTTCTTAAACTTTAACCAAAATACCCCATACTGTAAAGAGGTAGGAACTCTATTTTAAAAACTTTTCAAACGGACTCCTCCGATTTTCAATTCTTGAAACACCCCGACTTGTTTGAAACAATCGCCGAAACGGATAAAACAACTTAATTGAAACAATTATTTGGTTTTTACCGGATATTTCTACAGTTTTTTGAAAAATATTTAACTTTTTCAATCTTTATTTGTTGACGGGAATAAAAGTTGATATAAAATAATCGCATTGGAGTACAGTTCGTTCTGTTTAAAATTCAACGTTTTTCAACGGAAAATTACCATGAAACGTTTAATCCCCGTCTATTTTTTATCGGTCCTGACAGCGGTTTCGGTTTTCGCTCAATCGTTTACGATTCCGTCCGGTTACCAGCAGATTTACTCGCTTAATATTCCGTCTCAGCCAAATTACGGAAGCAATAAAGCCGCCTATTCCATTGACAATTCCAATATGTCGATTGGCGTCATGGAATCCGTCGGCTATTACGCGCAACTTGACGATCAGTGGATTTGGGTCTCCATGAACGCCTTTACCAGCGATCTGACGAAAATCGGCGTCCCAACGCGGTCTTCCGAAGCCGTTTTTCAAACGAAAGTCTCCGGAATGCAGTACGCCTCAAACGTCGGTTCGGTAGGCAGTTCAAACGCCGCGACTGCCGGAAATATCGAGTTCTGGCCATACGACTATACCCGAAACAATTCGGCCAATATCCCGAATGCGAATAATAATACCTTTGATTTTGGAGATTCGAAAGGCAACAACGGAAACTACGGCTCCATGCAGATTCATGATTACGGTAATTCCAAAGTTCTTTTCGCCTTCAATAATTGGGGAAAAGGTGAAACCGCCGATCTTGGAATCGGCCCCAGTTCCTCGGAAAACCCGGATTGGACTTTCGCAGGCAACGCCGCCTCCTATTCAACGAAAAAGCTGGATATTTACGCCAAACCGGTTCAATTTGCGGCCGCCGCCGACTCCGAACAGGCAAAAGTCATCGCCCAGGATACCGCGGGAATGAGCCTCGTCTACAAAATGGACGTTCCTAAAAACTCTTTGAGCGAGGCGAACTACATCATCAACAACGAAACGGCCGTCGCGGCGAATCTCAGCGGTATGCCCCTGACCGTCGCGTACTACCTCGAAATGACGAAAGCCGACGGTTCGGTCGATTACGCGTACGCGTCGATGAACGATTTGACAAATAACGTCGCGAAAACCGGTCTGCCGTTCCAGAGCCTCGCCAATCAATGGTCTTTCCAGAAAAACGTTTCGAATATGACGGTCCAGTCCAACGTTGCCGGCGTCGTCAACGGAACCGGTATTAAAACGGGAAACGTTGAAATCTGGAACACGAACTACGCTCCCGGCAACGATGGAAAATACGATTACTCCGACATAAAGAACGAGCATGGAAGCTACGGCAGTTTCCAGATTCATAATTCCGGAGCT
>CAZWOV010000494.1:0-2294 GCA_964635645.1 uncultured Planctomycetaceae bacterium
CGGGGCGTAACATTCCCCGGAAGAACCTCCGACGCAAGCTGAATTCGTTCATCGACAATCTGACGGCACTCAAGCGGTTCAACGTCCCAGTCAAATTCAATAATGACGATGGAAAGCCCGGCGGAAGAATTACTTCGGATTGTTTTTACGTCGCGCGCGCCGTTCAGGTACGTCTCAAGCGGAATGGTGATTTGAGTCTCAACCTCTTCCGGAGCCATTCCGGTGCATTCGGTCATAATCGTTACGCGCGGCCGGCTAATGTCCGGAATCACTTCTACCGGCAACGAGACGGCTTGGAACGTTCCGTAAATAAAAAGAGCGATCGCGGCAATCAGGACAATCAAACGATTATTGAGCGAGAAACGAATAAACGCATTAAACATACTTCGCCCCCCTTCTCAATGATTATGTCCGGCATGAGGGTCAATCTCCGCGCCGCTTCCGCTCTGCGCGTTGATTGCGTCCTGGATGAGCTGGGCGTTTTGGGCGGCAATCCGAATCCCGACTGGAAGATCGCCGTCGTTAGCCAATACCGCGTTTTCTTTCGAGCGCGTCAGAAGATGAACGGGACGGCGACGCCAAATTTTTTCACCGCACGGAGTCTCTTCAACCAGTTCAAAAACAAACGTTTCCTGAATGTTTTGCGCGACGGCTCCCGTCGGAACGATAAAGACGTCTTTCATCGTATCGTAGGGAATTTCCATTTGGCACCGCTGCCCCGGTTTATAGAGCCAGTGAACGTAACGCGGCGGATGCTCTTCCGTATGCGGTTCCGGTTCATTCCCATCCAAAACGATATTCTTAAAATCCGCAAAACATGCGAGAGTTCGAGCCTCTTCGTCAATACGGCTCTCAACCGTTCGCAAACGGAGGTTTTCAAGCGGCGCTTTTCCCGTACCGTCAAACGTTACGCGAATTGGCGTTTCAGAGTTTTGAAGCGCATCCAGAAGAATCCCCTCGTTAATCGCAAACGCTTCGCCGCGGGCGGTCAATTCGCAAAGATCGCTAAGGGCGCAAAGCGTTTCGCCGACTTCGACGCTCTGACCTATTTTAACGTAAAGCATTTCGAAAACGACAAAAACCTTTACTTCTCCCGGATTCTGTTCCGAAACGATTCCCTCGTGACTTACCGGCGGAACGGCGACGGTTACCACGTGAACGAGCGGTGCTCGTTCCGATTCGATTTGCTTTAAGGCGTCTTCTGAAAGCCCGAGAACGCGAACGCGATTTTTCTGATTCGTAATGTCGATAAGCGTTTCCTTTAAACGAACGTCAAGTTCCCGACGCCGTTGGGGAGCAAGACCGTTGAGATTCTCGTCGATCTCCGCGATCTCACGCTCAAGAAATTCCCTCGTCTCAAACAGTTTCAAAAGCGCAAGCTGCGCGTCCATCATCTCCGGAAGGGAAAGCGTCACGTCAAAAAGGGCGGCGCCGGGATGAACCGCTTCTCCCGGCTCATGATAAATTTTCGTAATTAATCCTGCGAATGGAGCGGGTACTTTGGAAGTCGTGCGCCCTTCAAACCCCTGAATTACGGCGGGAATCCGATGCGTTTTGAAAAAAGTCCCCGGCTGGAGTTCGAGAACGCCCTTTTCCGATTCAAGACCAAGATTCTTTAAAGCGTTAGGGGTCAGGCCTATCTCCGTGAGTTCGCGGTTATGGTCATGCGCATCGGCGCGGTCGCGTTTGTCGTCATGACCGTGCGCAACGTCGCGGCCGCGCGTGGAGTCATGGTCATGGTCGTGGTCGTGTTCGTGGTCATGGCCGTCGTCGCGGCCGCGCGTCCCGCTTTTCTTTTCTTCAAGACGAACGTCCTTTTTACCGCGGTCATGAGCGGAGTTTTCAGAGCAAACGCGCTCGGAATCGCCGTCGGATTTTTCGCGAGTATGACTGCAATTCTCCGAATGAGTGTGCGCGTCTCCATTAATCGTTGGAGCAATCCACGTCCAAACGCAAATTCCAAGGATAACGCTTCCAAGAATTAATGCTATTGCCGTATCTGTTTTTTTCATTTTATTTTGATTTTTGTTTCCTGATTAAAGACGTCAAAAAAATTTAAAATTTTTCCGACTAAAACGTCTCCCAAAACGATAGAAACAAAACTAAAAACTAAATAAGAAAAACATTTTTCAAAAGATAAAGACTTTCCCCTTTATGAATGAATCGCGAGCAGGAAAAAACGGAAGAGGCAGACGGAACATACTGCCGAAATTTCCTGAAAATCAAAGGAAATATCAGAGAAACAATAAAACAGGCGCCCGTCATTCCCAGCAGAAACAGAAAAATTTGAATCA
>CAZWOV010000495.1:0-2279 GCA_964635645.1 uncultured Planctomycetaceae bacterium
TGTGAACGATCAGACTGGCAAATTGACGCTTGAGCGGGCGCGGCATGAAGATAAAATTGCGTTGGGAGAGGTCGTTTTTATGCATCACTGCGCCGGTTGTCACGCCCAGACTGTTGGATATTGCGGATTGAGCTATCTCTCGACGACTGGCGAGCGGGGCGAACTGACCCGACTGCTTCCGCGTCTGAACAGTATGGTCTACTCCATGCCGCCGTGGTGCGGAACGGAGACGGAGGCGGAAGTCCTCGCCTCTTACCTTGAGAAGATTGCGAAACCGTATCCATTTCCAAAAACCGATTTACAGAAAGGAGCCGTCAATGACGCCAATTGAGATTTCTTCGCTTCCGCCGCTTGCGGCGCCCGTTTGGTTGATCCTGTTTTTTCGTATTTCAGGTTTTGCGCTTCACGTGTTTTTGATGAATCTGTGGCTTGTTGGTCTTCCCGTCGCGCTTTTCCTTAATCGCAGAGGCAATAGTCCGAGTGCGCGTCGTTGGTCGGGGCGTCTGCTGCGGCGGCTTCCTGTTTTTATTGCGTTCGGAATTAATTTGGGAATACCGCCGCTTCTTTTCATTCAGTATCTTTACTCGCGGACTTTTTATCCTGCGACGATCCTGATGGCGTGGAGTTGGCTTGCCGTCGTTTTGTTTCTGGTTCCGGCGTATTATGGAGTCTATCTTTACGTTTGGGCGCTGAAAAAGAATCATGAGACGATTCCCGGATACGCGCGTTGCGCAGGTTGGACGGCGGCAGTTCTTTTTGCCGTCATCGGTTTTTTCTTTGCAAACGCCATGACGCTGACGGCGGAGCCGGAAATGTGGAAGAATCTCTGGCTGACTCATTGTTCGGCGGGCGCGGCGTTGGGAACTGGTTCCGCGGTTCAGAATCCTGAAATTTGGCCGCGTTTGGGAATGATGTTTGCGCTCGGGTTGGGGACGCTTGCCGTTTGGACGCTCGTTGATCGCAATTTTTCGACGCCGCGCGATGAAACTGAACGGGAAAACGAAACGGAGGCGGCGTATCGGCTCTGGACGGCGAGAACCGCGCGCCTGCTGGCCGGAGCGGGAGCGGTTCTTTTTATTCCATGCGCACTGGCCTTTACTGCGACGCTGACTAAGGGACCGAGTCTTGACGTTCCGCTACCGTCGCTGGTCAACGTATGGCTCGCAGGTCCTGCCGCGGCGTTTTTCGTCGTTTTTCTTCTGGCTTCATGCGTTAAAAAGAGCGCGGCGGCGACGGCTCTTGGCGTTCAGATTGCGTCGCTTGCAGTTTTTGCGGGGGTTCGTCTTCTGATTCAAAATCGTCAGCTTGAAAGTCATCTTCCGCTGACGCGATTTGCCGTTGAGACGGATTGGGGGTCGGCGCTTCTTTTTCTCGGAACGTTTATTTTCGGCGCGGCGCTTATTCTCTGGATGTTGCGGATTGCCGTTCGTAGTCTTGACGCTGGAAAGGACGCTGGAAAGTGAACGCAGGAAAGAACGCGGGAATGTTCAGGTTCGGACGTAGTTTCTTTTGGGTCGTGCAGACGGAATGTCCGCTTCCAAAATCAGAGGATCCGGCAGAAAAGTTTGTCCAGTTCCGCGCAGGACCAGATCAGGACCGCGGGGCGTCCATGCGGGCAGTGGTCCGCGACGGGGTAATTTTGATATTCGTCAAGCAATTTCCGCATTTCTTCCGCCGAAAGCGGTTGCCCCGCTTTGCACGCCGCTTTGCAGGCAATCGTGTGGAGGGTGTCGTCCATGAATTTTTCCAATGAGAGCTCGCCGCCTCCGGAACGGATTACTTCAAGGATTTCGTGAAGGAGTTCGTCGACGCGGAGGCGGTCCTTTTTTTCAAAAGTAAAGAGCATTGCCGGTACCGCGTGGACCAGGACGGTGTTTCCTCCGAATGATTCAAGTTGAATTCCCATGGTCTCCAATTGCGCCTGACGCTCAAGCAGCATTGCGGCTTCAGAAGGACGGAGATCGACGGGTTCCGGAATGACCAGACGCTGAATTTCCACGGACATGGATTTCATGCGGTTTTTCAGGCGTTCGTAGAGGATTCTTTCGTGCATCGCGTGTTGGTCGACTACCATCAGTCCTTCTTCGCACTGCGACACGATGTAGCGCTGGTGAATCTGGATGACGTTTCGAGCGATCTGCGGTTTTTCCAAGTCTGCGTTCTGACGGGAGCGCGCGTTTTCGGAAAACGTTTCCCGAACGGGCGGCGGCGTTTGAAAATCGACAGGGAGATTGGGAACGTGTTGGGAAAAAGACGAATCAGATGCCACATAAGGGTTG
>CAZWOV010000496.1:0-2257 GCA_964635645.1 uncultured Planctomycetaceae bacterium
AATTCGCAGATACTTTTGTCAAGTTCAGAATTAAAATTCTCTTCCGAACCCGTTGCGTAAGCCTCTTGCTTTTCTTCCGAATTCACGGTTAATTTTGATTCAGAAGTCTCAAGCTCGCTCTCGAACGCCGCGACGTAAAATTTATCCAAACTCAAAATAAACTGAAGCAATTTTCGAAAATCAATCCGTACTTCCCCAAATTTCATTTCCGATTGTTTTTCTGGAATTTCTTCAATTTTTGACAGCGGATCGTTCCCTATTGCCGCAAAACAAACGCCGTCCTTTCCGCCAACAGCAAATGTCAGAGAATCGCCGACGATACGAAAAAGCAATTCCCGTTCATTCTTCGAATTTTTCATTTCATCGTTCATTGCCAACTCCGCCAAATCAATAATAGCGGACGTCGGAACCGTGATCTGGAAAAATTTCATTCCATTGTTCGTTAAAACATCCTTTTTCACCCAGGATTCGTCAAATTTCCCGCCTAACTTTTCTCGGACGATCTCAGTAATCTTCTCCGCCGCTTCACGCGCTTTAGACGGGTCTTCAAACTGAAACGCACAGATCAAATCCATATTTCCCGGAACACCGTCAAAAAAACAGCCGGAGTGATTTTCCGTACGAGCAGACGACTCTTCCAAAATCCGTCTGCACAGAAGCCGTATCTCATCAAACAGTTTTCGGCTCTTAAGATCGTTCTCCAATCCCCAAAATTTCTCAAGTTCTCCCCAAATTTCCTCCTGCTGTTTTTTCTGAATATTTTTCCCTACGTCGTCCGTAATCGAAACTCCATATCCGCGGAACAGTCCTGGAATTTCTATAAAACCGGAAAAAACGGAACTCGTATTTTCAACCTTTTTCAACGTCTCGGCTAAAAACGAACCAGATTTCAACCCCGTTTTCATCATAAAACATACCGCTTGACTTTCAGAATCCACTCGCGCCGTCCAGACAAACTTATCGAATGAATCCCAGATCTTCATCAAATATTCAATTTGTTCCCGAGCCGTTTCTTCCCTCTCTTCAAAATCCTCCGCGCTTTCGTTTGCTCCCAGTATCAACCCGACTTCGCATCCCTCTTCAATTGACGTTCGGAATATTTCACGGAATCTCTCCGGTATTTTCGCATATTCCAACGTAACCCGAAAAGTCTCGTCCTCCATAATATCAATCAATTCTTCAATCGGACTCCGGCGAATTAATTCCAGCTGTTCTTCACTCTGACAGCCAAAAGTCCAACCGTCTTTTACCGTAAGAAAATATTGATTCCACGCGTACGTTTTGTCATCGCGAATCTCAAATTCCATATTATTTTTAGTTAAGAAATTTTTTAAAACGCCAATATCGTCAATCGGAACGTAAAAAAAAGATAAGATTTCCGATGTTTCCGGACGTCCTTGAAACACCAATCCCATCTGACGATCCAGATCCGCCTTTTTCATTACGTCCGCGCCCGCCCAAAATCGAAGCGGCCCTTCTATCATCGCCGAGAACGCCGGATTGGAAGCGGCGGCGCCTATCGTGCGCATATCATAAATAAACGAATTAAAACTTCGCGCTGAAAAAGTTAAAAACGTCTCGGGAAACGCCAACTCCCGCTCCCCGTTTTCCCGCGTCTCTTCAGAATTCGTCAACGGCTCGCTCCTGATTTCATCCGACGATAAAATAAAACCCAACGCCAATAACAGGAAGAATAAGCCTGAAATTCGTTTTTTCATATTTTCATCCCTCAAATCTCAACTAATAGAAAATTCTTCTTCGGAAAAAAACTGTTGCGATCGCCCAGTCAAATTCATTATATCCCGTTAAAATTCAAATTTCAAGAGGGGGGACAAATATCGATTTCAACTCCCCTTCAATAGGACGCCCCGGGAAACGATTTCCGATTCGATTAAATTTCACATATTTTATTCACAGAAACTGAAAATAAATTTAAACTTTACGCGCTGGCCAAATGAAGCCCAAAGGATTCGTCTCATAGAAATAGAAATTATCCATTTTCTGAAAATATTTTTTTCATTAACCCTTTTTTATTTTCAATCTGCCGGATTTACCGGGAGAACTTCCGAAGAATCAAGCTCCGACACGTCTTCAATGACCAACGCGTCGTCAATTCCATCTTCCTCCGTCGGGACGTCGGGAATCGCCGCCGGTTTCCGAACGCCGTAATGACCTGTAATCGGAGCAATTTCCGGTTCTCCGGGAGAAACTGGAAAAATTCCTGATCTATCTTCCAAAACGCTTTTTCCCATTCCTT
>CAZWOV010000497.1:0-2257 GCA_964635645.1 uncultured Planctomycetaceae bacterium
GGCGACGTAATTGGATGTATCGAAACGGTCGAATGCCGGCACAAGGTACGAAAGAAAACGAATGAAAATCTGAAAAACGGAGTCCATCATTTTGGAAACGATAATTTCGTATGAATTCATATCCAGATCGATAGTCATATTTTCCTGACGGAAGAGGCGGATAGCGGCTTCAAGCGGGCCGCCGCCTTCTATATTGCCAGTTCCCATGGACGCGACGAACTGATGGAAGTATCCTCCCAGCGTCATGAAGAGCGTTGCCAGAACGGTTACCGGAGTTGAAAGGAAAGTACTGAAAATAACGCCGTAAATTGAAACGAGCGTCATCTGGAACCAGATTCCAAGGTAACCTTTCAGGAAATTCCATGCGAAAGGCGCGTCGGCATGTCTTAAGTACATATCGGGCTTAGCCGCGCCGAAATACTGCCCGCGTTCCAGGCATTTAATCCAAACTTCCAGCACGTTCTGGCGTTTGATTTCACGTCCTTTTTCGTCGAATTTACTTGATTCCGACGCGACAAAGTCTTTGAAGAGGTCGAATTCTGCCCGATTGGCTCCGCCGACGTCCAGTTTATCTTCCGACGGATAGGAGATTAATTCGCCTCCCTGGCGCGCGATTTTTACGGCCAGAGCCTGCGCTTTGGAACCGCTGGCGCCGTTGGGGTTGCGCTGCGTCGATTTCAGATTCATTTTATCGGCGCTGATGTAGATCGTGCGGGGAACGCGGAATACGGAAGTTCCGCCTTCGCGCGACTGAAAGATTTCGACTTCGAGCATCAGACCGGTTTCCGGATTTCGAATGTAGAAACCGCCGATAATCTGACGTGAAATGATTCCTTTGTGCGTACGGAAAACTTCCTGGGTAAATTCAAACTGAAGGGCGTCGTCTACCAGAGCGGCTGGAGTGATATTGTCGAATTGCCAGATGAAAGCGGCGTCCGTATTTCCGGCAATAAAACTTCGATATTCCCATTCGTCTCCGACGTTTACGCCTTTTTCCGAGACAATTCCGCGTTGATCAAGATAGCCGATATCGCCATACTGAACGACGCGCGCGTTAAACATCTCAACCGGCTGACTTAACGTGAAACGGCGTTTTCCGTTTTTGTCTTCATTAACCGTAATTTTGTGAGTATGGTCGCGCGTTGGCAGGAGATAGGCTACCTGGTTTTCTTTATCGAAAACAATTTCATGGCGGTGTTCGCGGGAATTTTCCGTTAAACCTTTTTCAAGAAGCGGATTTTTGGGGTCCTGACGCAATTCTTCCGCAACGACGTGCGTGTGCGCCTGCCCGCGAATAACGAATCCGTAGCTGACGAGGCCCATCGGAATTAAAAGAAGCGTGCCGAGCAAGGTGAAGCCGAGAATACGCCCGAGTACGATTTCTGAAATTCGCACGGGTTTAGTTACGATGGTATGAATGGTTTTCTTCTGAAAATCCGTCGGCAGACTGAACGCAGTCAGCAGAAGCATCAAAAGAATGGTCAGATAAGCGGTCGTACTGAAGATGAAGCTCACGTAGAGCTGAGCCGGATGCGGACTGGTTGGGTCCAGGAACATTCCGGCAAAGAGAATGATCAATACGAAAATAATGAAAACAATTACGATTTTTCTGCGGATTGCCTCCTTGAACGTCAGCATTCCAAGGGCGCCGACTTTGGAGGGAGAAATTCTGAAAACGTCCGCAAGCGTTTCGCGCGTTGTTTTTAAAACCAGCTGAAAAGCTTTTCCAGGACCAAGACGCAGACTGGAAAAGAGCATTCCGAGAAATCCCAGCAGTAGAAAAAAGACGAGCGTTACGATCATCCATTCCACAAATGCCATGGGTAGCCAATTGAAGATACTCGGTACATTTTCCTCAATTACCATTCGATTCACCTCCGTGAGCTCGGCGTCCGGGATGTTGCTTGCTTTCTTCGACGATACGGAGGAAGAGATCTTCGAGCGTCGTACGCGAATTGCCGACGGAGCGTACGTTTCCTCCGTATTTTTTCACCACTTCGCGAATTTCTTCGATTGCGGCGTCGGGCAGGAGACTGGTTTGAATATCCGTTGTGTCCTGGACCGTAAGGAGATTATCCACGCGGCCGATTTCTTTCAGTTCGCCCTGGAAAAGAATACCGATTCTGTCGCAGACGTCCTGAACGTCGGCCAGCAGGTGACTGCACATCAAAACGGTTTTTCCCTGTTTTTTGAGATCAAGGATCAAATCCTTCATATCCCGCGTGCCGATTGGGTCAAGTCCGGAGGTGGGTTCGTC
>CAZWOV010000498.1:0-2235 GCA_964635645.1 uncultured Planctomycetaceae bacterium
TGGCTTCTTCAACGGCGACGGCGCAGGCGACGGTCGCGCCGACCATCGGATTGTTTCCCATTCCAATCAGGCCCATCATTTCGACATGGGCGGGAACGGAAGAAGAACCGGCAAACTGCGCGTCGGAGTGCATACGGCCCATTGTATCGGTCATGCCGTAGGACGCGGGACCCGCGGCCATATTGTCGGGGTGAAGCGTACGGCCGGTACCGCCTCCGGAAGCGACGGAAAAGTACTTTTTACCGTTTTCAATCGCCCATTTTTTATAGGTGCCGGCGACTGGATGCTGGAAACGAGTCGGGTTCGTGGAGTTTCCGGTAATGGAAACGTCGACGGCTTCGTGACGCATAACGGCGACGCCTTCGTTAACATCGTCGCAACCATAGCAACGGACCTTTGAACGCGGGCCGTCAGAGTAGGCTTTGACAAAGGTTTCTTTCAACTCGCCGGTATAGTAATCGTACTGAGTACGAACATAGGTAAAGCCATTAATACGGCTGATAACCTGAGCGGCGTCTTTACCAAGTCCATTGAGGATGACGCGCAACGGTTTCTGACGAACTTTGTTCGCTTTCATAGCGATACCGATAGCGCCTTCGGCGGCGGCAAACGATTCGTGACCGGCAAGGAAGCAGAAACATTCGGTTTCTTCACGCAGAAGCATGGCGCCGAGATTTCCGTGGCCAAGTCCGACTTTACGCTGATCGGCAACAGAACCCGGAATGCAGAACGCCTGAAGACCTTCGCCGATTTTTTCCGCGGCGTCGGCGGCTTTAACGCAGTTTTCCTTCATGGCGATTGCGCAGCCCAAAGTGTACGCCCAAACGGCGTTCTCGAAGGCGATCGGCTGAATACCGTGAACCAGTGCGCGCACGTCGACGCCTTTGGAAAGGCAAAATTCATTAGCGGCTTCCACATTCGCGAAGCCATATTTATCGAGAATCGGCTGAATCTGAGCGATTCGGCGTTCGTAACTTTCGAATAACGGCATTTTTAGTATCCTTTATCTGATATTGTGCGAAAATAAGTGAATAATGGATCAAACGTGGAAACGTTTCTTACTCCATACGCGGGTCAATGGTTTTGACGGCGTCGGCGAAACGGCCGTAAGTTCCGATGTTCTTCTCGAATGCTTCTTTCGGGTCCATGCCTTTTTTGATGGCTTCCATCATTTTACCGAGTTGGACGAACTGGTAGCCGATGACCTCGTTGTCGGCGTCCAATGCAATTTTCAGAACGTAACCTTCGGCCATTTCAAGGTAACGGGTGCCTTTGGCTTTGGTTCC
The DNA here is from genome assembly GCA_964635645.1 of uncultured Planctomycetaceae bacterium. Taxonomy (GTDB): domain Bacteria; phylum Planctomycetota; class Planctomycetia; order Pirellulales; family Thermoguttaceae; genus RGIG3701. Next base: position 1,287 of record CAZWOV010000498.1, read on the forward strand.
GTACATCGTACCGACCTGAGAACGGAGGCCTTTTCCAAGATCTTCCAGACCGGCGCCAACGGGCAAACCGTCGTCTGAAAATGCAGACTGACTTCGTCCGTAAACAATCTGGAGGAAAAGTTCACGCATAGCCGTATTGATAGCGTCGCAGACGAGGTCGGTATTCAAAGCTTCAAGGATCGTTTTTCCAGGAAGAATTTCCGACGCCATGGCGGCAGAGTGGGTCATTCCGGAGCAGCCAATCGTTTCAACGAGGGCTTCTTCGATGATACCGTCTTTAATATTGAGCGACAGTTTGCACGCTCCCTGCTGCGGAGCGCACCAGCCAATACCGTGAGTGAAACCAGAAACGTCTTTAATTTCCTTGACTTTAACCCACTTTCCTTCTTCCGGAATCGGGGCAGGTCCGTGATTTACGCCTTTGGCGACACAAACCATATTTTCGACTTCGTGCGAATACTGCATCGTAGATTCTCTCCTTATGCAAACGCTTACCTTCGTCCGTTTAACCAAACAACAGACGTGAACACAATATATTTTAACAAATTTTTATCCCGCGTAAAGGGGGAGGGATAAAAATTTCCAATAAAACCCGAAACGGCCAATATCCCGAAAAAGCGCCGAATAAATTTCAACGAAACCGCCCCCAAAACCTCAAGAACGTCTGAAATTTCGACGAAACCGCCCCTCAAACGTCAGAGAATCCGATTCCGCCGCGCCGTCCGTTCCGCAAGCGCTTAATTCAGCGATTCATCCGAAATTTTTTATTCTTCCGCGATTCCAGTCTCTAAAATATGCCTTTTTCGTATCCATAGGAGAAAGGCTCGTTCTGGATTACGCCGCGGGCGAGAAACGCGGAGACGATTTTTCGTACTTCCTGCGGAGACTCAATCGTGAAATCAAGCCGAAACTCGCTAATACCCGGAACGGGCGAGGCTGCGACAAGAGA
>CAZWOV010000499.1:0-2234 GCA_964635645.1 uncultured Planctomycetaceae bacterium
TTTCCGCTAAAGGGAACGTTGCCATTGCGAATAATCTGACGCTTGACGGCGGACGTCTGCTTGTGGACGGGGAATCCGGTTCAATGAGAGTTGGAAACATTATTGGAACGGGAATCATTGAGTTTGATCTGGATTCTCTGATTGACGCGGACGCATTAATTGTGTTGACGGAAACGGACTTGGAAGCTTTCGATTTTGAAAATATCGCGATAACGCTTTCTACGGACGATATTTCGATTCATACCGGAAGAGATTACGCTTTATTTATGAGCGAATTTCTTACTTCGGACGCGGTCGCAGAGGCATTGGAAGGTCCGGAAGGTCTTTGGGACGTATGGAAGGAGGCGGGCGTTATTTATGCGTCGCTTGTCGGCGGAGCGGACGCCGTCGTTCCTGAACCTTCCGCCTGGATTCTGATGATTTCCGGCGTTTGGGGACTTTGGGTCCTCCGAAAACGAATGAACTGACTGACCGCTGAAACGCAGGGCGAACCCGTCTTTTAATCAGACCGGTTCGCCCTTTTTATGGAATATCGCGAAATACGCTTTATGGAAAAGCGAAAACGTCAAAGTTTTTCAATCTGCTCAGGCGAAAGCGCCCAGGAATAAAGGTCTGCGGACGCGATTTCACCGCAGAAGTACATTCTGGTACCGTAATTCGGCTGAACGTCTCCGCCGACGCAGAAGGCGCGGGCCGTTTCGCAGCTGGTAAAGACCGCTTTTCCGGAAAGTTCCATGGACGCCGCTTCTTTGCCGTCCACAAAAAGCCGGGCTTTTTTCCCGTCGTACGTTCCGAAAACAGAAACGAAACGGTCGAAAACCGCCGGCGCCTTGAGAATTTGATATCCTTTACCCTCGACGGAGAGCCAGAAGGTTACCTGATTGCCGTTGATGAAAATTCCCGTTCCGTTATTCTCGGTATTTCCAAAAATTTCAGCGTCCTGATGTTTCCCGCTTTTAACGCGGAAATTTACTCCGATAGAAAGTTCTTTTGCCATCTTACGGTAATCCGACGTTCGGCACAACGCAAGAAAAGCGTCTTTCTGACCGTCGAATCGGGCCGCGTACTTTCCGCCCTGCTCCGGAATCTTGAAAAACTCCGGCGCTCCGACGGTTTGCAGTTCGCGCGGTAAGGCCGTATTCTGCAATCCGCGTTCCGTGAATGAGATGGAAAGAACGTCGCCTTTTGGTTTTTCGCAGGCGCGGTCCGGCAGATTAACGGGAAGCGTTTTAAATTCGGCTTCAAGGGCCGTTTGGGACGTTTTACCCCAGCAATTCACGGCTTCAACCTTCAGACGGTAATTGGTTTCCGGTTTCAGGTCGCCGATCGATTCTTTTCGAAATTCGTACGGAACTTTAACGTGAAAATCTGTCGTTACGTAACGAACGGCGGCGGGAACGCCGGAGGCCGAGTCCGTCGGTTCCGCTGTGAAACGATAGCCGTTCATGCAGTCCGGGTCGCGGGCCTGAAGAAAACTGAATTCGGCGTCCTCTTCTCCGATATCCTCAATCACCAGTTTGGCGTTTTCAGGCCAGACAGGACATGCGGCGGACTCGCGGCGCGAATCGAGATAAACGTATTTTTCGATATTGCCGGGTTCGCAAACCAGATATTCTCTGTCCCAGAAGGATTCAGAAATCGTGTCGTAGAGACGGACGCGCACGGCGTTGTCGCGGAGAACCTCGAAGATTAAAGCGGTTCCAGCCATCTCGCTTCGGTAGGAGGCGAAGCCCTGTTGGCGTCCGCCATACCCGACGTAGTAACTGAATGAACCGCAGCCGAAAGCGGTAAATCGTCCCTGCCAGACAGATGTGGGGTCCATCGGCGGACAGTGCGAGTGTCCCGAAATATCGATTACCTGGGGGTAACGGTTCAAAACCGCTTCCAGCGTCGTATCTCCCGCTGGAAAATCTCCCGGCAGATTGAAACTTCCTCCGACGGTTCCTTTAACCGGGTAATGGTGGACGACAAAGACTGGTTTATCCGGCGTTTCTTTCACTGCGGCCGCGATTTCCCGATCGAGCCATTCGACGGCGTACTGGTAGTTGATTTTTTCCAGAGATTCCATCGAAACCGTGATGAATTGAAATCCATTCACTGATACGCGCCGATTGGCGGGAATTCCAAACGTTTTTTCCCAAAGCGGTTTGTTGCCGCCGTAAAATTCGTGATTTCCCATGCACAGAATGCGTTGCGTATCCGGTTTCAGATTCTGATCCATGACTTCGCGGAAC